>NZ_JBHWKO010000029.1:0-113372 GCF_042731035.1 Streptomyces sp. NPDC059895 | reverse complement strand
GCGGACCCGAGAACCACTACAAGGGCTGCACCCGCATCACCAATCGAAACGCCGAGCATCGCGCCGACAGCGGAACCCCTAACCGAGCGGCATTGCCCCTAGGGGTACCTCTGTACAAGGGCTCGGGGAGGGGTCGTTCCGTCGGAGGACGAGAAGGGCCACGGCCCTTCCTTAACCTGGCTTCATGCCGCGGGGGGCGGCCGTCCTCAGCTGCCGGGGTGGGGTTAACCCCCCGCGAAGACGGGCCCGAGCACCAGCGCGCCGGCCCGTCCGCGCCGACAGACTCAGTGACGTACCCAGCAGGACCGCACCAGCACGCACCAGTACGACCGCACCGGCACGCATGAGCACGACCGCACCGGCACGCATGAGCACGACCGCACCAGTACGACCGCACCGGCTCGACCGCACCAGCAGTGCACCGGTGCATCTCGACAAGTGATCGACATAGGAGACATACCGTGACATCGGCTGTGACCATTCCCAGGCACGGGGGCACTGGAGGGCGTACGGCCGTTGCCGCGCGGGCGCGGCAGGTCGTCAAGGCGTACGGTTCCGGGGAGACCCGGGTCGTCGCCCTGGACCACGTCGACGTGGACATCGCCCGCGGCCGCTTCACCGCGATCATGGGCCCCTCGGGGTCCGGCAAGTCCACGCTGATGCACTGCCTCGCCGGTCTCGACACCGTGACGTCGGGTCAGATCTACCTGGACGAGACCGAGATCACCGGCCTGAAGGACAAGAAGCTCACCCAGCTGCGCCGGGACCGGATCGGCTTCATCTTCCAGGCGTTCAACCTGCTGCCCACGTTGAACGCGATAGAGAACATCACCCTCCCGATGGACATCGCCGGACGCAAGCCCGACCGGGCCTGGCTGGACCGGGTCGTGGAGACCGTCGGGCTCGCCGGACGGCTCAAGCACCGCCCCACCCAGCTCTCCGGCGGTCAGCAGCAGCGCGTGGCCGTGGCGCGCGCCCTCGCCGCCCGCCCCGAGATCATCTTCGGTGACGAGCCCACCGGGAACCTCGACTCGCGCGCGGGCGCCGAGGTCCTGGGCTTCCTGCGCCGCTCCGTGGACGAGCTGGGCCAGACCATCGTGATGGTCACCCACGACCCGGTGGCGGCCTCGTACGCCGACCGCGTGCTGTACCTGGCCGACGGCCGCATCGTCGACGAGATGCACCAGCCGACCGCCGATCAGGTCCTGGACCGCATGAAGGACTTCGACGCGCGGGGGCGTACGTCATGACCGTCCTGAAGACGTCGATGCGCAACTTCCTCGCGCACAAGGGACGCATGGCCCTGTCGGCCGTGGCGGTCCTGCTGTCGGTGGCCTTCGTCTGCGGGACGCTGGTGTTCACCGACACGATGAACACCACCTTCGACAAGCTGTTCGCGGCCACCTCCTCCGACGTCACGGTCAGCGCGAAGAACGCCTCGGACACCGGCGAGACCACCTCCGGCAACGGCAGGCCGCCGGTCATCCCGTCCGGCGTGCTCGGCGAGGTCCGTACGGCCGAGGGCGTGAAGTCCGCGGAGGGCACCGTCTTCTCGACCTCCGTGACCGTCGTCGACGCCGACAAGGACAGCCTGTCGCCCACCAGCGGCGGCCCCACCATCGTCGGCAGCTGGAACGGCAACGACGCCCGCACCATGGAGATCACCGACGGCGCGGCGCCCACGGCGGCCGACCAGGTCATGGTCGACGCGGACACCGCCGACAAGCACGGCCTGAAGCTCGGCGACGAGATCGCGGTGATCAGTGCGGTCGGCACGCACACCGCGAAGATCTCCGGCATCGCAGCCTTCCAGGTCACCAACCCCGGCGCGGCGATCTTCTACCTGGACACCGAGACCGCGCAGAAGACCCTGGTCGGCGCGTCGGACGTCTACACGAACATCAACGTCACGGCCGCGGCCGGGGTGAGCGACGCGCAGCTGAAGAAGAACGTCACGGCCGCCCTCGGCGGCGCCTACAAGGTGCAGACCGCCAAGGAGACCGCCGACGCCAACCAGCAGGACGTCGGCGACTTCCTGAACGTGATGAAGTACGCGATGCTCGGCTTCGCCGGGATCGCCTTCCTCGTCGGCATCTTCCTGATCATCAACACCTTCTCGATGCTGGTCGCGCAGCGCACCCGCGAGATCGGCCTGATGCGGGCCATCGGCTCCAGCCGCCGGCAGGTCAACCGCTCGGTGCTCGCCGAGGCACTGCTGCTCGGCGTCGTCGGCTCGGTCCTCGGCGTCGGCGCCGGCGTCGGCATCGCCGTCGGCCTGATGAAGCTCATGGGCATGACCGGTATGAACCTGTCCACCGACGACCTCACGGTGGCCTGGACGACCCCGGTGATCGGCATGGTCCTCGGTGTGGTCGTCACCGTCCTCGCCGCCTACCTGCCCGCCCGCCGCGCCGGCAAGGTCTCCCCGATGGCCGCCCTGCGCGACGCGGGCGCCCCGGCCGACGCCAAGGCCGGCGTCGTACGCGCCGTCCTCGGCGCACTGCTCACCGGCGCCGGCGTCTACGGCCTCTACCTGGCCACCGCCGCCGACAAGGCGGGCGAGGGCTCCCTCTGGCTGGGCCTGGGCGTGGTGCTCACCCTGATCGGCTTCGTGGTGATCGGCCCGCTGCTCGCCGGTGGCGTGGTCCGCGTCCTGGGGGCCGTCCTGCTGCGCGCCTTCGGCCCCGTCGGCCGGATGGCGGAACGCAACGCCCTGCGCAACCCGCGCCGCACCGGCGCCACCGGCGCCGCCCTGATGATCGGTCTCGCGCTGGTCGCCTGCCTGTCGGTGGTCGGCTCCTCCATGGTCGCCTCGGCCACCGACCAGCTCGACAAGTCCGTCGGCACCGACTTCATCGTGCAGAGCGACAGCGGCCAGCTGATCACGCCGCAGGCGGTCCAGGCCGTGAAGTCCGCGCCGGGCCTGGAGCGGGTCACCGAGTACAAGCTCCTCGACGCCGACCTGACCACCCCCGACGGCAAGACGTCCAAGGGCGAGACGATCAACGCCGCGGACCCGTCCTACGCACAGGACGTGCGCACCGAGACCGTGGCCGGCGACCTCGCCGACGCCTACCGGCCCGACTCGATGTCCGTCTTCGAGGGCTTCGCCGAGGAACACGGCCTGAAGGTCGGCTCCCCCGTGGAGGTCGCCTTCAAGGACGGGACGACGGCGACGCTGACGGTCCGCGCGATCACCAGCGACGAGGTCGTCATCGACAAGGGCGCCATGTACGCCTCCGTCGCGACGGCCGCCAGGTACGTGCCCGCCGACCGGATGCCGCTCGACGCGCTGGTCTTCGCCACGGCGAAGGAAGGACAGCAGGACGCGGCGTACGCGTCCCTGAAGTCCGCGCTGCACGACTACCCGCAGTACACCGTCCGCGACCAGACCGACTACAAGGAGGCGCTGAAGGACCAGATCGGCCAGATGCTGAACCTGATCTACGGCCTGCTGGCCCTGGCGATCATCGTGGCCGTCCTCGGAGTGGTGAACACCCTGGCCCTGTCGGTGGTGGAACGCACGCGGGAGATCGGCCTGATGCGCGCGATCGGCCTGTCGAGGCGGCAGCTGCGCAGGATGATCCGCATGGAGTCGGTCGTCATCGCCCTCTTCGGCGCCCTCCTCGGCCTCGGCCTGGGCATGGGCTGGGGCGCCACCGCCCAGCAACTCCTCGCCCTGGAGGGCCTGACCGTCCTCGACATCCCCTGGCCGACGATCATCGGCGTGTTCGTCGCCTCGGCCTTCGTGGGCCTCTTCGCAGCCCTGATCCCCGCCTTCCGGGCAGGCCGCATGAACGTCCTGAACGCGATCGCGACGGACTAGCCACCCGCGCCGGGGGAGCCACCCGCGCCGGGGGAGCCACCCGCGACGGGGGAGCCACCCGCGACGGGGGAGCCACCCGCGACGGGGGAGCCACCCGCGCCGGACTAGCCACCCGCGACGGGGGAGCCACCCGCGACGGGGGAGCCACCCGCGCCGGGAGCCGGCGCCGAAGAGCCACGGGGGCTCGTCGGCGCCGGCTCCACGCGTCACCCCAGCATCTCCGGGGCGTCGACATGGCCCGTCCGGGGCACCGCCCCAGCCTGTCCGGCGTTCGAGGACGAGGCCCCTTCAGGGCCGATCGGGGGTTCAGGGGGCGGAGCCCCCTGAGGACGGACGGGAAGGGAAGGGGCGGCGGGGGCGAAGAACTCCGCCCCCGCCACCGGCCACCGCCCCGCGTCGTCCACAGCCCCGCGTCGTCCACAGCCCCCCGTGTCATCCACAGCCCCCAGCACACCGCCCCGCCCCGTCGTACTCTGGACACCCCCGGCCCGTGACACGCGTCGGGCCCTTCGCGTTGCCCACCCCGGACCGGCGCACCCGGCGCCCGGTCCCTCGGACGGAAAGCCCTCCATGAGCCTGCACGGTCTGCTCGACGCCGTAGTCAAGGACACCGCCCTCGCGGAAGCGATCCCGGCCGCCGTCGACGGCAACCGCATGCACGTCGACCTGGTCGGCCCCCCGGCGGCCCGCCCCTTCGCGATCGCCGCCCTGGCCCGCGAGACCGGCCGCCCCGTCCTGGCGGTGACGGCGACCGGCCGCGAGGCCGAGGACCTGGCCGCGGCGCTGCGCTCGCTGCTGCCCCCGGACGGCGTCGTGGAGTACCCCTCCTGGGAGACCCTCCCGCACGAGCGCCTCAGCCCCCGCAGCGACACCGTCGGCCGCCGCCTCGCCGTGCTGCGCCGCCTGTCCCACCCGAGCGCCGACGACCCCGAGACCGGCCCGGTGTCCGTCGTCGTGGCGCCCGTCCGCTCGGTCCTCCAGCCCCAGGTCAAGGGACTCGGCGAGCTGGAGCCCGTCGCGCTCCGGAGCGGCGGGACCGCCGACCTGAACGAGGTCGTCGAAGCCCTCGCCGCCGCCGCGTACGCGCGCGTGGAGCTGGTCGAGAAGCGCGGCGAGTTCGCCGTGCGCGGCGGCATCCTGGACGTGTTCCCGCCCACCGAGGAACACCCTCTGCGCATCGAGTTCTGGGGCGACGACGTCGAGGAGATCCGCTACTTCAAGGTCGCCGACCAGCGGTCGCTCGAAGTCGCCCCCCACGGCCTGTGGGCCCCGCCCTGCCGGGAACTGCTCCTCACCGACGACGTCCGCACACGCGCGCGTGCCCTGGCCGAACAGCACCCCGAACTGGGCGAGCTGCTCGGCAGGATCGCCGAGGGGATCGCGGTCGAGGGCATGGAGTCCCTGGCCCCGGTGCTGGTCGACGAGATGGAGCTGCTGCTCGACGTGCTGCCGAAGGGCGCCATGGCCGTCGTGTGCGACCCGGAGCGGGTCCGCACGCGTGCCGCCGACCTCGTCGCCACCTCGCAGGAGTTCCTCCAGGCGTCCTGGGCCGCCACCGCGGGCGGCGGCGAGGCGCCCATCGACGTCGGCGCGGCCTCCCTGTGGTCCATCGCGGACGTGCGCGACCGCGCGCGCGAGCTGGACATGATGTGGTGGTCGGTGTCGCCGTTCGCCGCCGACCTCGAGCTGGAGGCGGACACCCTCCAGCTCGGCATGCACGCCCCGGAGACCTACCGCGGCGACACGGCGAAGGCGCTCGCCGACACCAAGGGCTGGCTGGCCGACGGCTGGCGCGTCGTCTTCGTCACCGAGGGCCACGGCCCGGCGGCCCGCACCGTCGAGGTGCTCGGCGGCGAGGGCGTCGCGGCGCGTCTGGACATCGACCTCACCGAGCTGTCCCCGTCCCTCGTCCACGTCTCCTGCGGCTGCATCGACTACGGCTTCGTCGACCCGGCGCTCCGGCTCGCCGTCCTGACGGAGACCGACCTGTCGGGCCAGAAGGCGGCCGGCAAGGACGGCGCCCGGATGCCCGCGCGCCGCAGGAAGACCATCGACCCGCTCACCCTGGAGGCGGGCGACCACATCGTCCACGAACAGCACGGCGTGGGCCGCTACATCGAGATGGTGCAGCGCACCGTGCAGGGCGCCACCCGCGAGTACCTGGTCGTGGAGTACGCGCCCGCCAAGCGCGGACAGCCCGGCGACCGCCTCTACATCCCCACCGACCAGCTGGAACAGATCACCAAGTACGTCGGCGGCGAGGCACCCACCCTGCACCGCCTGGGCGGCGCCGACTGGACGAAGACCAAGGCGCGCGCCAAGAAGGCCGTCAAGGAGATCGCGGCCGACCTCATCAAGCTGTACAGCGCGCGGATGGCGGCCCCCGGGCACGCCTTCGGCACGGACACGCCCTGGCAGCGCGAGCTGGAGGACGCCTTCCCCTACGCGGAGACGCCCGACCAGCTCACCACCATCGCCGAGGTCAAGGAGGACATGGAGAAGTCGGTCCCGATGGACCGGCTGATCTGCGGCGACGTCGGCTACGGCAAGACGGAGATCGCGGTCCGCGCCGCCTTCAAGGCCGTCCAGGACGGCAAGCAGGTGGCGGTACTGGTGCCCACCACGCTGCTGGTGCAGCAGCACTTCGGCACGTTCGGCGAGCGGTACGCGCAGTTCCCGGTGAACGTGCGGGCCCTCTCCCGCTTCCAGACCGACACGGAGGCGAAGGCGGTCCTGGAGGGGCTGCGCGAGGGCTCCGTGGACATCGTCATCGGCACCCACCGCCTGTTCTCCTCGGAAACCAAGTTCAAGGACCTGGGACTGGTCATCGTCGACGAGGAGCAGCGCTTCGGCGTCGAGCACAAGGAGCAGCTGAAGAAGCTGCGGGCCAACGTCGACGTCCTGACCATGTCCGCCACGCCCATTCCGCGCACCCTGGAGATGGCGGTGACGGGCATCCGCGAGATGTCGACGATCACCACACCCCCGGAGGAGCGCCATCCGGTGCTCACCTTCGTCGGACCGTACGAGGAGAAGCAGATCGGCGCCGCCATCCGCCGCGAACTGCTGCGCGAGGGCCAGGTCTTCTACATCCACAACCGGGTCGAGTCCATCGACCGCGCGGCCGCCCGCCTGCGTGAGTTCGTCCCCGAGGCGCGCATCGCCACCGCGCACGGCCAGATGTCGGAGGCGGCGCTGGAGAAGGTCGTCGTCGACTTCTGGGAGAAGCGGTTCGACGTGCTCGTCTCGACGACGATCGTCGAGTCCGGCATCGACATCTCCAACGCCAACACGCTGATCGTCGAGCGGGGCGACACCTTCGGCCTGTCCCAGCTGCACCAGCTGCGCGGCCGGGTCGGCCGGGGCCGGGAGCGCGGTTACGCCTACTTCCTCTACCCGCCGGAGAAGCCCCTGACGGAGACCGCCCACGAGCGTCTCGCCACCATCGCCCAGCACACCGAGATGGGCGCGGGCATGTACGTGGCGATGAAGGACCTGGAGATCCGCGGCGCGGGCAACCTGCTGGGCGGTGAGCAGTCCGGCCACATCGCGGGCGTCGGCTTCGACCTGTACGTCCGCATGGTCGGCGAGGCCGTCGCCGACTACCGGCGGCAGCTGGAGACCGGCGGCGTCGAGGAGGAGCCGCCCCTCGAGGTCAAGATCGAGCTGCCCGTCGACGCGCACGTCCCGCACGACTACGCCCCCGGCGAGCGTCTCCGCCTCCAGGCCTACCGCGCCATCGCCTCCGCCAACACGGAGGAGGACGTCAAGGCCGTACGCGAGGAACTCGTCGACCGCTACGGCAAGCTGCCCGAGCCGGTGGAGAACCTGCTGCTGGTGGCCGGCCTGCGGATGCTGGCGCGGGCGTGCGAGGTCGGCGAGATCGTCCTCCAGGGCACCAACATCCGCTTCGCGCCCGTGGAGCTGCGGGAGTCGCAGGAACTGCGGCTGAAGCGGCTCTACCCGGGCAGCGTCCTCAAGCCCGCCGCCCACCAGGTCCTCGTCCCCCGCCCGAAGACCGCGAAGGTCGGCGGCAAGCCGTTGGTCGGGCGGGAACTGCTGGCGTGGGTCGGGGAGTTCCTGACGACGGTGCTGGGGTCGTAGGGCCCCGCCCTTCGGACGACGACGGGAATGCGACGACAGGGCTCTAGCCGCAGTGCTGGTGAGACGCGCCGGCATTGCGCCCTAGCCGTGCCGGAACAGCAGGCCCGACAGCGTCCTGAAGACCTCCTCGGGGTCCCGGCCGCCGACCGGTCCGTCGAGGTTGTGGCTCAGCAGCAGGGTCGCGAAGCCGTGGGCCAGTGACCAGGCGGCGACACCGGCGAGACGGGCGTCGTCGCCCTGCTGCTCGGGGCGCACCCCGGCCACGGCCGTGCGCAGGGCGTCGGTGGCCAGGGCGCGCGCCGTGGTGAGCTCCAGGTCGTCGGCGCGCAGGAGGCCGGGGGCGAACATCACCTGGAAGTGCGCGGGGTGCTCGCGGGCGAAGCGGACGTAGCGCACGCCCGCGTCCTTCAGGTCGGTGGCCTCGCCGACGGTGGCCGCGAGCAGACCGAACCCCTCGGCGGCGATCGCCGTCAGCAGGCCGGTGCGGTCCTTGAAGTGGTGGGCCGGTGCCGCGTGCGAGACGCCCGCGCGCCGGGCGAGGTCGCGCAGGCTCAGACCGGAGGGGCCGTCGGCGGCGATGACGTCGAGCGCGGCGGCGAGGACGGCACGGCGCAGGTCACCGTGGTGGTACGGGCGGTCGTTCATGGACAGCAGCGTACGCCGCATCTAGGCATTGACAAGTTTGTGGGGGTCGGGCAATCTTGTCAGTGTCAAGTTATGGCGGGAGTCGAACGGGACAGGGGGAGTCGTCATGTCCGAAAGTGCGATGAGCCAGGTGGATTCTCGGGAGCGGGAGCGGGAGGCGGATCGCGAGGTGAGCGGGGTGCCGGCGGTTCAGCCGGATCAGGCGCGCCGCCTCTGGCACCTGCTGGAGCCCCTGCACGCGGTGCTGTACTTCGCGCCGGAGGTCTTCGAGGAAGCCGAGACGCTCGGCTACTCCGTCGAGGACCGCTGGGCGAGCTACTTCCCGCTGCGTGCCGCACCGATGGGGCCGGTCGGCGGCAGGGCGGTGGCCTCCGCCTTCTACAGCTTCCAGCCGGGCATGGTCGCCCGGTACACCGACAGCGCCTGGCGGACCGCCTCCCCGGCGGCGGTACTGGCGGCGCGGCTGCGCGGAATCGACCGGACCTACCGCGGCCTCTTCGGCGACCGTGTCGCCGACCCAGGCCTGGCGGAGGCAGCCGCCCTGGCCCGGCGTGCCGCCGAAGCGGCCGACCTGGCGGGACGCCCCCTCGCCGCCGCCAATGCCGCACTGGAGTGGCCCGCCGAGCCCCACCTCCAGCTGTGGCAGGCGGCGACGATCCTGCGCGAACACCGTGGCGACGGCCATCTCGCCGCCCTGCTGACCGCGGAACTCGACCCCGCCGAGGCGCTGGTGTCGTTCGCGGCGATAGGCGCCGCGCCTGTGGAGCGGTTCGCCAGTCGTGGCTGGACGGCGGAGGAGTGGGCGGCGGCCCGGGAGCGCCTGCGGGCGCGGGGGCTGGTCGACGCCGACGGGGCGGCCACCGAGGCCGGCAGGGACCTGCGCCGACGCGTCGAACAGGACACCGACCGGCTCGCCCTCACGCCATGGCAGATCCTCGGCGCGGAGGACGCCGAGCGCCTTGCCGCCCTGCTCGGCGACTACTGGGTCGCGGTCCTCGGCTCGGGGCTGCTGCCCTCGGAGTCGACGCTGGGGATAGGCAAGGTGTGACCGGCAAGGTCCTCGCCGACGCCGGGGCTGTCCTGGGGGAAGGGATTGGCAGGGGCTGGCAGGGGCCCGGCGGGGAGAGGTGAGGCGTCGGCGGGATAGAGGTGGCGAGGGCGGGGCGGAGGTGGTGAGGGCCGGGGCGAAGGCCGGCGCGCCGGGGCCGGCCCGCCGGCCTCGACTCATCGGTCCGGCGCGCCCTAGGGCTGCTGTTCGGGCCGGTCGGGCCGGTCCTCGTCCATGCCGAGCCGCCGGTGCGCCTGCTGCTGCGCCGAGTCGATCTGGGACTCGTACTTGTTGCCCGTCTTCTCGTTGGCCTGCCGCTCCGCGGTGTCGGACACGTCCTTGGCCTTGTTCCGCCCTTGGTTCTTGAACCTGTCGAAGATGCCCATGCGGAACTCCTTCCAGAGTTGACTCACCACCGACGATATGCACGGTTCACTCCATATGCCCACTGGAGCCTGGGTGGTCTGTACCTCCCGTCAGCCCTCCCGTCCGCCTTCGCCCGCCCCCACGCCTACGGTGTATGCGATCCCGTCAGGGGAAGCCGCCCAGTGCGGGGTGCCGACGGTCGGGCAAGGGGAGGGGCGCAGGTGAGGCGTCTGAGGGGTGGGGCGGCGACCGCCGTCGTGCTGGTGTGTTCGGTGGCCGGCTGCACCGACGCGACCACGGGTACCGGAACCGCCGGGCCGGGACGGACCACGGGCGGGGGAGCGGCCCTCGCCGCCGCCGAGTCGCTGCCGGTGAAGGGGCGCGCCCCGAAGACGGGCTACGACCGCGACGAGTTCGGCAGCCCCTGGGCGGACACGGACTCCAACGACTGCGGCACCCGCGACGACATACTCAAACGCGACCTGGAGGAGGTGCGCTTCACCGGAGGCACCTGCAAGGTGTCCTACGGCGTCCTGGAGTCGGATCCGTACTCCGGCAAGGAGGTGACCTACCGGCGCGGCAGCAGCCAGGTCGACATCGACCACGTCGTCGCCCTCTCCGACGCCTGGCAGAAGGGCGCCCGGTACTGGGACGCGAGCAAGCGCATCGCCCTCGCCAACGACCCCCTCAACCTCCTGGCCGTCGACGCGAGCACCAACCGTTCCAAGGGGGACGGCGACACGGCGACATGGCTGCCGCCCAACAAGGCGTACCGGTGCACGTACGTCGCGGCACAGGTCGCGGTGAAGAAGAAGTACGAACTGTGGGTCACCGCGGCGGAGAGGACCGCGATGGAGAAGGTCCTTTCCGGGTGCCCCGACCAGAAACTCCCCACGGGAGGCAACCCGACGAAGGCACCGGAACGCTTCCACGCGGACTGAGTCGGTCGAGCGGACTGAGTAGGTCGAGCGGACGGGACCGGTCGAGCGGACTGAGCCGGTCACGCGGACGGGACCGGTCGCGTGGACGGAACCGTCCAAGGGACGGGAGCGGTGGCGGGAGCGGGCGAACGGGCCGAGCGGGCCGGGAAATCCGATCCCGCGGTGAGGTCCCTCCGCCTACGGTGACCGCGTGGAACCGCAGGTCTCGTCGCTCGCCGACCGCCCCGAGATGCTCGGACCGGTGCTCGACAGGCCGGACAACGGGCCGGAGTTCGCCACCCAGGACCCCCTGGGCAACGCACACTACGGGCGGATCCCCGCCGAACTCCCGGAGTACGTGCTGTTCGCGGAGGACGAGCGCGGCGAGGTCGTCGCCCCGGTCCGCCCCGAACGCCAAGCACCGCGAACCGCGCACCCCCATCGAGGAGTACGCGCACCGGGTGCGTGAGGACGGGCTGCCCCGTACCACCCGTGGCCGCGCGTACACGCGCCCAACGCGTGGATGCGCCACGCGCTCCGAGCGCCGCCCCGTCTACCGCCCGTAGGGGTAGCCCTGCTGGTACGGATGATGCCCCTGCGGGGCCGGTGCCGCCGCGTACGCCATCGCCGGCACCGTCGACTTCTTGTCGAACACGGCGAACGCCAGCATCCACGCCGCGTTCAGCATGGTCACGATCATGGCGAGGCCTACGAACTCGCCCCCGTCCGCGCTGTCGTCCGTCGCCAGCCACGGCAGGGTCACGCACTCGTACAGCGCGAACGAGGCGAAGGCGAACCAGTCCGAGGCCCGGCCGCGCCGGATCGCCACGTACAGGAACGGCACCCACACCAGGATGCCCAGCGAGACCCACGCCAGGACCACCCAGGCGAGCCGCTGGAACCAGCCGCCCTCCAGCCTCTTCTCCGGCCCCATCGTCGCCCCCATCGTCATGTCCGCCCCCCAAGTTGCCAGAGGGCAAGCGTAGGGCACGCCGCCGCACGGCAGCCGACGTCCGGCGCAGGCCGCGGGCACCCGTGCGCGGGGGACGGACCGGGGACGGGCGCGGCGGTGCCGTAACCGGCGGTGAATCGTTGGTCGAATGGGTTGGCCACAGCCGTACCACTGCCTACCATCGATCACCGCAAGACTTTGTGCACCGTCGCACAATCTCCTCGGGAGGCTTCCTTGCACAGCCGCCGTCGTCGCACCGCGCTCCTGCTGTCCGCCGCGATCGTCGCGGCCGGCCCCCTCCTCACCGCCTGCGGAAACGACGCGCACCCCGGTGCGGCGGCGGTCGTCGGCGGCCAGCGGATCACCGTCTCCCAACTGGAGAACCGGGTCGACGAGGTGCGCGCGGCCCAGCGCGCCGCGGTCACCGACGACGCGCAGTACGCCCAGGCCGTCGCCCAGACCGGCAGCCTCACCCGCGACACCCTGCACGGCATGGTCCTCGACCGGGTCCTGCACCGCGCCGCCGAGGACGCCGGCGTCACCGTCAGCCGCAAGGAGGTCCAGGCGATGCGAACCGGCCTCGAACAGCAGGCGGGCGGCGTGCAGGGCCTGGAGATGACCTGGCTCCAGCAGTACGGCATCCCGCCGCAGCGCCTCGACGACAACCTCCGCCTCCAGCTCGAGGCCCAGAAACTCGCCGCGGCGCTCGGCACCGACACCAGCCAGCCCGCCTTCTGGAGCGCCCTGTCGAAGGCGTCCCAGGACCTCGGCGTCGACCTCAACCCGCGCTACGGCGACTGGGACGCGGGCAAGGTCAGCCGCGTCGACGCGAAGACACCGTGGGTGCGGGAGGTCACCGCGGCCGGGAACCAGCAGACGACGTGACCCGAGGCCGGCGACCGGCCCGCGCCCGCGGAGCACCGGTCGCCCGGCCCGCAGCCGCCCGCCCGCCCCCGGTCCACGGCCGCCCACCCCACCCGCAGCCGCCCGCCCGCCCCCGGTCCACGGCCGCCCACCCCACCCGCAGCCGCCCGCCCGGCGACGCGGCGCCCGCCCGCCCCAGCCCGTGCACCGGCCCGCGCCCACCCCTGCAGTCCCACCCCCACCCCCCAACCCTCACCCCCCACCCCCTCCCTGTGGACAACCACCCGGCCCGCCTGTGGACAACCGGTCGGCCCGTCGGTGGTGTGGGTTACGTTCGGGGTGTGAACGCAACCAGCAGCTCCGCAGAGGCCGTGCAGGACGGCGCCCCCGGCCGGGTCGTCCTGCTGACCACCAGCCACCGCGTCGCCCCCGGCCTGCTCTCCTGGCCCGCCTGGCAGGCGCTGCGCACGGCCGACCGTGTGCTGTGCGCGGACACCGCACACCCCCAGCTGCCGTACCTGCGCGAGGCGGACATACGGGTCGAGGAGGTCTCCCCGACCGCCGAGGACCTGGTCGCCGCCTCCGCCGGCGGCCGCACGGTCGTCGTCGTGGCGACCGGTGAGGGCGAACCGGCCCTGACGGACGGCCTCGCCCGGCTGGCGGGCTCCGGACGCGTCGCGATGCCGGAGCTGGAGCTGCTCCCCGCCTCCTACGACCTCCCCGGCGCCCGCCTCCTCGACCTCGTCCAGGTCATGGACCGCATCCGCGCCGAATGCCCCTGGTCCTCCCAGCAGACCCACAAGGGACTGGCGAAGTACGGCATCGAGGAGGCGTACGAACTCGTCGAGGCCATCGAGGACGGCGACCGCGACGAACTCCGCGAGGAACTGGGCGACGTCCTCCTCCAGGTCGTCTTCCACGCCCGTATCGCCGAGGAGGACCAGGAGTCCCCCTTCTCCGTCGACGACGTGGCGGGCACGATCGTCACCAAACTCGTCCACCGCCACCCGCACGTCTTCGGCGACGCCACCGCGACCACCCCCGAAGAGGTCAAGGAGCACTGGCTGCGCACCAAGGCGGTGGAGAAGCGCCGGGACTCGGTCACCGACGGCATACCCCTCCACCAGCCGGCCCTCGCCCTGGCGGCCAAGCTGGCGTCCCGGGTGCGGTCGGCGGCCCTGGAGGTGCCGGTGCCGGCCGCCGGGGGAATCGGCTACGAACTGCTCACCCTGGCGGCGCGGGCCGAGGCGCGGGGAGTGGATCCGGAAGCGGCGCTCAGAGCGGCGGCCCGGACCTACCGGGACGCGATCCGTGCGGTCGAGGGCGTGGGGGATTAGTACCGTGGCGGGGTCTTGATTCCGTGGTGGGACGGCGCGGGGGGTTCGTATGGAGCGGGAGCAGGAGGAGCGGACCGCCGGGCGGGCGGCCGGTCCCGCGGGTGACCACGTCGACTTCCGCCACGGCACCTTCCACGCCCCCGTGATCGGGGCCCAGTACAACTACGCGCCAGCGGTGCCCGCTCCCGTCGCCCCCGCCGACACCTGGCCCCGGCTGCGCGCCGTCCGCCGTCTCACCCTCGGCATACGCCCGGTCCGCCGCTTCGGCGAGGAGCCGACGCTGCCGCCGTACGTGCGCCGTGACGTGGACGACGCGCTCGACCGGATCGTCGGGGACCGGCTGCGCACCGGCGGACTGGCCGTGGTCACCGGGGAGGCGCTCTCGGGCAAGTCGAGGACGGCCTGGGCGGCACTGCGCCGCGCCGGCGGCGCCGGGACGCGCGTCCACATCGCCCAGCCGGGCACGGACCTGCGCGGACTGCCCGCCGCCCTGCGCGGCCGCGACCGCTCCGGCCGCCACGTCCTCTGGCTGGACGATCTCGAAGGCCACCTCGGCGCCCAGGGACTGACGGCGGCGCTGCTGGCGGAGTGCGTGCACGAGAGCGTCCTCGTCCTGGCGACGATGCGCGACGAGGCGTACGACGCCCACCGCTTCGGGGACGGGCCGACCGCCCGCGTGCTGAGCGGGGCGCCCACGGTCGGGCTCACCTGCCGTTGGAGCGAGACCGAACTGGCCCGCCTCACCGCGGCCGCCGACCCGCGCCTGGTGGACGCACGGCGGTACCGGGGTGCCCTCGGCGTCACCCAGTTCCTCGCGGTGGGCCCGGAACTGTGGGAGGAGTGGCGGCGGGCCGGCCGGCCGGCGGCACGGCCGAGCGGACACCTGCTGGTGCGCCTCGCCGTCGACCTGGCCCGCTGCGGCGTCATGGCGGCCGTGCCCCTGGCGGAGTTCGAGCAGCGCACGGCACGGTCCTTCCCCGCGTCCGACCTCGACTGGGCGGCCAGGCCCCGGCTCGGCGTCGTGGGCCTGCTGGTCCCGGGGGAGGAGACCGGGACCTGGCGGGCGAGCGGGCCCCTGGTCGCGGACGCCCTGCGGTCCTCCGAGCTGCCGCCACCGGGACCCGACCTGTGGTCGTTCGCCGCCGAGACGGCCCGGGAGCACGGCCCGGACGACTTCGACGCGGTGGTCCGGGCGGGCCGTGCCGCGCTGCTCGGATGGGCGGAGGCGGACGACGAGTACGCGGTGTGGGCCCTCGCCGACCTCGCGGCCCTGGCCGGGGACGACACCGACGCCCGTTTCTGGTACCGGAGACTGGCGGAGCTGGTGCCGAGGCTGGCCCAGCCCTTCGCCGAGTACCTCCGGCGGCGGGGTGAGGACGACGAAGCCGTCTGCTACCTCATGAAGGCGGCCGGGGCCGGCCACGAGCGTGCCGTGAACGACCTCGGCCCCCTCCTCCTCGCCCGGGCCGAACACTGGCTCGCCCGCGCCGCCGACGCCGGTTCGACGCCCGCCGCCGAGCAGCTCACCGCCCTCCGCGCGGCCCTCGCCGAGGACCGGGCTACCGTCGAGGAGTGACCGACCAGCCCCGCCGCGACACCGACACCCCACCGGCCCCCGAACTCTTCACCTGGGAGTTCGCCACCGACCCCTACCCCGCCTACGCCTGGCTGCGCGAGCACGCCCCCGTGCACCGCACCAGGCTCCCCAGCGGAGTGGAGGCCTGGCTGGTCACCCGGTACACGGACGCCAAGCAGGCCCTAGCCGACCAGCGGCTGTCGAAGAACCCCGCACACCACGACGAGCCCGCGCACGCCAGGGGCAGGACCGGCATCCCCGGTGAGCGCAAGGCCGAGCTGATGACGCATCTGCTGAACATCGACCCGCCGGACCACACCCGTCTGCGGCGCCTGGTCAGCAAGGCGTTCACCCCCGGCCGCGTCGCCGAGTTCGCCCCCCGCGTCCAGGAACTGACCGACCAGCTCATCGACCGGTTCGCCGCCCAGGGGACCGCCGACCTCATCCACGACTTCGCCTTCCCCCTCCCCATCTACGCCATCTGCGACCTGCTGGGCGTCCCCAGGGAGGACCAGGACGACTTCCGCGACTGGGCCGGGATGATGATCCGGCACGGCGGCGGACCGCGCGGCGGTGTCGCGCGGTCGGTGAAGAAGATGCGCGGCTACCTGTCCGAGCTCATCCACCGCAAGCGCGAGGCGCTCCCCGCCGAGCCCGCCCCCGGCGAGGACCTCATCTCCGGCCTCATCCGCGCCTCCGACCACGGCGAGCACCTCACCGAGAACGAAGCCGCCGCCATGGCCTTCATCCTGCTGTTCGCGGGCTTCGAGACCACCGTCAACCTCATCGGCAACGGCACCTACGCCCTGCTCACCCACCCCGGACAGCGCCGGCGGCTCCAGGACTCCCTGGCCGCGGGCGACCCCGGCCTGCTGGAGACCGGCGTCGAGGAACTCCTGCGTTTCGACGGCCCCGTGGAACTCGCCACCTGGCGCTTCGCCACCCGCCCGCTGACCATCGGCGGCCAGGACATCGCCCCCGGCGACCCCGTCCTCGTCGTCCTCGCGGCCGCCGACCGCGACCCGGAGCGCTTCACCGACCCCGACACACTGGACCTCTCCCGCCGCGACAACCAGCACCTCGGCTACGGCCACGGAATCCACTACTGCCTGGGCGCCCCGCTCGCCCGGCTGGAGGGCCGGACCGCGCTCGCCACCCTCCTCACCCGGCTGCCCGACCTGCGCCTCGCGGCGGACCCGGCCGACCTGAGGTGGCGCGGCGGTCTCATCATGCGCGGACTGCGCACCCTCCCCGTGGAGTTCACGCCCCCCGCGCCCCGCTGAGCGCCCACACCTCGCTGACCGCCCACACCCCGCTGACCGGCCCACACGCCGCAGCCGTCCGCTGACCGACCGTCGTGTGAGGGAACGGCGAAGCGGAGGTGACGGCTTCTCGACTCTGTGATCTTCACGTGATCCGCGCGGCATTAACTTGTGACAAGTGATCGTGTGCCGATACGTTCACTCGTCAGCGCGGCGCCTCGGCACCACCCGTCGCGCGGTCAATGCTGTCTCGAGAAAGGCCCCCCGCATGCTCACCGGGAACGGTCGTCATCGTCGCCCCCGCCAGGCCCCGGCCCTCCTCGTCGCGGCCGGCGTGACCGGCTCGGCCATCGCCATCCCGCTGCTCGGCGCCACCGGCGCGAGCGCCGCGGACAACACGGTGTGGGACACGGTGGCGGAGTGCGAGACCGGGGGCTCCTGGAGCGCCAACGAGGGCGGCGGCGAGTACGGCGGCCTGTCCCTGACGCAGGAGAACTGGGAGGCGTACGGCGGGCTCGACTACGCCCCGCGCCCGGACCTGGCCAGCCGCAACCAGCAGATATCCGTCGCCCAGAAGGTCCTCGCGGACCAGGGCGTCGGCGCGTGGGGGACCTGCGGGCTGACGTCCGGTCTGAGCGCGGACTCCGGCTCGGAGGACCTGGACACCGGGGTGGCCGAGGACTCGTCCGACTCCTCCGTGACGTCCGGCTTGTCCGACCTGTCCCGGGAGTCGTCCGACTCCTCGGACTCCTCGGACTCCTCGGACTCCTCCGCCTCTTCCTCCAACTCCTCCGGCTCCTCGGCGGATGCAGGCGAGGACTCCACGGACTCGTCCACCGAATCCGCCACGGATTCTCCGGAAACGTCCGCGTCGTCCCCTTCTTCCTCTTCCGCCTCCGCGTCGGACAAGTCCGCCACGTCCGACACGTCCACCGGTTCCGGCGCGAGCGGCTCCTCGGCGGGCGGCGGCTCGTCCACCGCGACCCCGGAAGCGGACGACTCGGGCAACCCGGGTCAGAGCGCGGGCGCTTGGAGCCTGGTCGACACCGGTTCGGCCGACGCGGTGACCGGCGGCACCACGGCCGGCGCCACCGCGTCTGACGACACCGCGTCCTCCTCCGGCCGCCACCGCGGCGGCAGCGCCGACGAGGACACGGCCGACGGCACCACCACCGCCTCCTCCGGCCGGCACGCCGCCGACACCCTCGGCGGCACGGCGGCCACCTACACCGTCCAGGCGGGCGACTCCCTCGTCACCATCGCCGACTCCCTTGACCTCGACGGCGGATGGCGTGCGCTCTACGCCGAGAACAAGGACGTCATCGGAGCCGACCCGGGCGACATCGTGCCCGGTCAGACGCTCGCGACAGGGGTCGAATAGGGCGTAAAAGCCGTGAAAACGGGGGGAGTTCGCGTCATGCTTCGCGCTGAATGTCCGGTTTGGCGAAAGTGTGGGATGAGTCTCAGAAGCGCTGATCGTCTTTGATATTCCGCCGATCGCCTGCCTACGGTCATGACCGCTCGGCAACCCGAGCCCCGGCCGTCGCAACGCCGAATCCTGCCAGCGGCCATCCGGGAACAGTCGTCGCGTCAAGCGCCGCAGGCAGGAGCGGGGGACCCAAGGTAAGTGCCGCACCGGGTGGTCGACGGACGCGGCTAGGGGTGAAGCCACGCCTCCCGGAGAGGCGTGGCCGGGCAACTCAACCGGCCCGAACCCGACAGCTCACCTCGCAGGCGTCGGTGAGGGGATCGATCCATGCTGTTTTCCGGCAAGGGCAAGCACCGCCGTCCGTCCAAGGCCACCCGCGCCATCGCCGTCGCCGGTGTCACCGGCGCCGCCGTCGCCGCCCCGCTGATGGCGGCCGGCAACGCCTCCGCCGCCACCGCCTCCGAGTGGGACACGGTCGCCCAGTGCGAGTCCGGCGGCAACTGGTCCATCAACACCGGCAACGGCTACTACGGCGGCCTGCAGTTCTCCGCCTCCACCTGGGCCGCGCACGGCGGCACGCAGTACGCCGCCACCGCCGACAAGGCCACCAAGTCCCAGCAGATCCAGATCGCCGAGAAGGTCCTCGCGAGCCAGGGCAAGGGCGCGTGGCCGGTCTGCGGCAAGGGCCTGTCCGGCGCCGCCTACACCGGCGGTTCCTCGTCCGACTCCTCCTCCGGCTCCTCGACCGACTCCTCGTCCGGCTCCGGTTCCTCGAACTCCGGTTCCTCGGACTCCGGCACCACGAGCCGTTCGACCGAGCAGCAGAGCGCCTCCCGCTCCGCCGAGCGCCCGGCCGCCCAGAGCCAGAAGACGGTCACCACCCCGACCGGCGAGAAGGTCGAGAAGGGCGACGGCGAGTACAAGGTGGTCACCGGCGACACCCTCAGCTCCATCGCCCAGGAGCAGGACGTCGCGGGCGGCTGGGAGAAGCTGTTCCAGCTCAACAAGGACATCGTCGACGACGCCGACCTCATCTACCCGGGCCAGCAGCTGCACCTGAAGTGACACCTGACTCCCAGGGCGGCCACAGCTCCCGCACAGCCGCGGTCCGCACACTGAAGACCTCGTGAGGGTCCCCCCCGTCCCCACGAGCGCCCCGCTCCGGCGCGCGTTCCCCCGTACGCGCCGGAGCGGGGCTTTTCTTTGCCCGCCCGCCATCCGCCTGTTGGTCACCCTCTTTGTTCCGGGCGGGAACAATGTGTACCGTCAGCCTGTCCACGGGGCGGTCGGTCGGCTGCCGGCGGCCCCGGGACGGTTAGGCTCTAGTCGCAAGGCCACAACAAGGGATCACCAAGGGCCGCCCGTGGCCCACGTGCCCCGCACAACCAGCGTCACATCCCACGAAGGAGATGCTCGTGCCGTCCATCGACGTCGTCGTAGCCCGGGAAATCCTGGACTCCCGAGGCAACCCCACGGTCGAGGTCGAGGTCGGCCTCGACGACGGCAGCACGGGTCGTGCCGCCGTTCCGTCCGGCGCCTCCACCGGAGCCTTCGAGGCCATCGAGCTCCGCGACGGTGACCCGAACCGCTACCAGGGCAAGGGCGTCGAGAAGGCCGTCCTCGCCGTCATCGAGCAGATCGGCCCGGAGCTGGTCGGCTACGACGCCACCGAGCAGCGCCTGATCGACCAGGCCATGTTCGACCTGGACGCCACCGACAACAAGGGCTCCCTGGGCGCCAACGCCATCCTCGGCGTCTCCCTCGCCGTCGCCCACGCCGCCTCCGAGGCCAGCGACCTGCCCCTCTTCCGCTACCTGGGCGGCCCGAACGCGCACCTGCTGCCGGTGCCGATGATGAACATCCTGAACGGCGGCTCGCACGCCGACTCCAACGTGGACATCCAGGAGTTCATGATCGCCCCCATCGGCGCGGAGTCCTTCTCCGAGGCCCTGCGCTGGGGCACCGAGGTCTACCACACCCTGAAGAAGGTCCTGAAGAGCAAGGGCCTGTCCACCGGCCTCGGCGACGAGGGCGGCTTCGCCCCGAACCTCGGCTCCAACCGCGAGGCCCTCGACCTCATCCTCGAGGCGATCAAGGAGGCCGGCTACACCCCCGGCGAGCAGATCGCCCTGGCGCTCGACGTCGCCGCGTCAGAGTTCTACAAGGACGGCTCCTACACCTTCGAGGGCAAGGACCGCTCCGCCGCCGAGATGACCGAGTACTACGCCGAGCTCGTCGAGGCGTACCCGCTCGTCTCCATCGAGGACCCGCTGTTCGAGGACGACTGGGAGGGCTGGAAGACCATCACCGCCAAGCTCGGTGACAAGGTCCAGCTCGTCGGCGACGACCTGTTCGTCACCAACCCCGAGCGCCTCGCCCGCGGTATCGAGGAGGGCGCCGCCAACGCGCTGCTCGTGAAGGTGAACCAGATCGGTTCGCTCACCGAGACCCTCGACGCCGTCGAGCTGGCCCAGCGCAACGGCTTCAAGTGCATGATGTCCCACCGCTCCGGCGAGACCGAGGACGTCACCATCGCCGACCTGGCCGTCGCCACCAACTGCGGCCAGATCAAGACCGGCGCCCCGGCCCGCTCCGAGCGCGTCGCCAAGTACAACCAGCTGCTGCGCATCGAGGAGATCCTCGACGACGCCGCCGTGTACGCCGGCCGCAGCGCCTTCCCGCGCTTCCGCGAGGTCTCCAAGGGCTGACCAGCCCCCGGGTGAGGCTCAGCCAGTCGTACGTACGTCCCCGTACTCGGTCCCGTACCGTGTCCGGGGACGTACGCACGTGTGAGACGGGAGGCGGGGACAGGTGGCCGTGAAGGACCGGGACCGTTTCTCGACCGCTACCAGGATCCGGCTGCTCGGCGAGCAGACGGCGGCCCGCGTCTACCGTTCCCAGACCAAACGGCAGGCCCGCCGCTCGCGCCTCACCGGCCGCGCGGCACTGCTCGCGCTCGTGCTGTGCTCGATGATCGTCGCCCTGGCCTATCCCATGCGGCAGTACGTCTCGCAGCGCGCCGACATCGCCGATCTGGAGCGCGAGAAGGAACAGGCCAGGCAACGGGTGGAAGAACTGCGCGACCTCAAGGCACGCTGGCAGGACGACGCGTACGCCGAGCAGCAGATCCGGGAGCGGCTGCACTACGTCATGCCGGGGGAGACGGGCTTCATCGTCATCGACCCGGCCGCCGCCCGGCAGACCCGCGCCGACCTGGGGGCGGCGGACCGCCCCTGGTACACGAACGTCTGGGACGGCGTCGACCGGTCCGACGCCTCCGACCAGTGACGACCCCGTGGGACCCCGAGGGACCCCGAGGGACCCCATGGGACCCCGAGGGATCCCGCGAGATCCCGTGGGACCCCGAGGGACCCTATGGGACCCCATGAGATCCCGTGGGACCCCATGAGATCCCATGAGATCCCATGAGATCCCGTGAGTTTCCGTGAGGTCCGGTGAGACCCCGCGGAGCGCGAGCCACGACAGACGCGGGGCTCGACCCGTGAGATCCCAGAGCCGATAGAAAGACAGGCATGAAAACGCCCCCGCCGCCCACTCCGCGCACCGAGCCCACCGACGCGGACGTCGAGGCCTTCCAGCAGCAGCTCGGGCGCCCGCCCCGCGGCCTGCGCGCGATCGCGCACCGCTGCCCCTGCGGCCAGCCGGACGTCGTGGAGACGGCCCCCCGCCTCCCCGACGGCACGCCCTTCCCGACGCTGTACTACCTGACGTGCCCCAAGGCCTCCTCCGCCATCGGCACCCTGGAGGCCAACGGCGTCATGAAGGAGATGACGGCCCGCCTGGAGACCGACCCGGAGCTGGCCGCCGCCTACCGCGCCGCCCACGAGGACTACATCCGGCGCCGGGACGAGATCGAGGAGCTGAAGGGCTTCCCCAGCGCGGGCGGCATGCCGGACCGGGTCAAGTGCCTGCACGTCCTGGTCGCCCACTCCCTGGCGGCCGGCCCCGGGGTCAACCCGCTGGGCGACGAGGCGCTGGAGATGCTGCCGGAGTGGTGGCGCAAGGGGCCGTGCGTCATGCCGCCGGGACCGCCCTCCGGGGAGGGGTGGCAGGTGGAGGGCGACGACTCCGGCTACTTCGCCTTCAAGCCCGTCAAGCCCGTCGAGTCCGTCGAGTCCGTCGAGTCCGTCGAGTCCGAGGAGGACGGGAAGTGACCCGGGTCGCCGCCGTCGACTGCGGTACGAACTCCATCCGCCTCCTCGTCGCCGACGCGGACCCGGCGACCGGTGAACTGGTCGAGCTGGACCGCCGTATGACGATCGTCCGCCTGGGCCAGGGCGTCGACCGCACCGGGCGGCTCGCGCCCGAGGCGCTGGAGCGGACCTTCGCGGCCTGCCGGGAGTACGCGGCCGTCATCAAGCGGCTCGGCGCCGAACGGCTGCGCTTCGTCGCCACCTCCGCCTCCCGCGACGCCGAGAACCGGGACGACTTCGTGCGCGGGGTGCTGGACATCCTGGGCGTGGAACCGGAGGTCATCTCCGGCGACCAGGAGGCGGAGTTCTCCTTCACCGGCGCCACCAGGGAGCTGTCGGGCCGGGACGACCTCGCCCGCCCCTACCTGGTCGTGGACATCGGGGGCGGCTCCACGGAGTTCGTCGTCGGCGACGACCATGTCCGCGCGGCCCGCTCGGTCGACGTCGGCTGCGTCCGGATGACCGAGCGCCACCTGGTGCACGAGGGCGCGGTGAGCGACCCGCCCACGGCGGAGCAGATCGCGGCGATGCGCGCCGACATCGAGCACGCCCTGGACGTGGCGGAGCGGACCGTGCCGCTGCGCGAGGCGCACACGCTGGTGGGCCTCGCGGGCTCGGTGACCACGGTCTCGGCGATCGCGCAGGAGCTGCCGGAGTACGACTCCGCGGCCATCCACCACTCCCGCGTCTCCCGGGAGCGGGTCCGCGAGATCACCGAGTGGCTGCTGCGCTCCACGCACGCCGAGCGCGCCGCGGTGCCCTCGATGCACCCGGGCCGGGTGGACGTGATCGCCGCCGGGGCCCTGGTCCTGCTCTCGATCATGGAGCGGACGGGCGCAGAGGAGGTCGTCGTGAGCGAGCACGACATCCTCGACGGCATCGCGTGGTCGGTGGCCTGACCCCTCGCCCGGCCTCTCGCCGAGCGTGGTCGGTGGCCTGACCCCCTCGCCCGGCCCCTTCTCCGACCCCCGCGACGGCCCTTCCCGGCACTCTCCTGAGCAGTACGGACACCGTATGAGCACGCCGGAAGGGTCGTCCGGGGCCCTTCGGCGACACCCCGTCGGAAAACTTCGTGAAGTTCTTCACAAGGAATTCGGCCCCGTCGGAGGACGCGCGCGCCCCGGTTGACCCTTCCGGGGCCCCGACGCCCGTGTGAACGTGTTCAAAAGAGGCGCGCGCGGACGTTTCGCGGAGCCCGGAGCGGAGGTGTTTCGAAGGCCTCACGAGGACCCTCGCGGCCCGGAGAGGCAGCTCACGCGGCATTGACAACGCCCCGCCCTATGCACGGGTTCCCCTTCCGCGCCATGACCTGGGTCACGCGGATCGCGGAGGATAGCACACCCTATGTTGTTGCTTGTGAAGGGGCGCACGAGCGACCCCCCTGAGGCGGGTGGATACTCGATGGCATGAGCACCACGGAGCGTCCCAGGATCCTCGTAGTAGGCGGTGGGTACGTAGGCCTGTACGCGGCTCGGCGCATCCAGAAGAAGATGCGCTACGGCGAGGCGACCGTCACGGTCGTCGACCCCCGGTCGTACATGACCTACCAGCCCTTCCTCCCCGAAACCGCCGCCGGCAACATCTCCCCGCGCCACGTCGTCGTCCCGCTGCGACGCGTGCTGCCCAAGGCGGAGGTCCTCACCGGCCGGGTCACCACCATCGATCAGGACCGCAAGGTCGCCACGATCGCCCCGCTGGTCGGCGAGGCGTACGAGCTGCCCTTCGACTACCTGGTCGTCGCGCTCGGCGCGGTCTCCCGCACCTTCCCGATCCCCGGCCTCGCCGAGCAGGGCATCGGCATGAAGGGCATCGAGGAGGCCATCGGTCTGCGCAACCACGTCCTCGAGCAGCTCGACAAGGCCGACTCCACCACCGACGAGGAGATCCGCCGCAAGGCGCTCACCTTTGTCTTCATCGGTGGCGGCTTCGCGGGCGCGGAGACCATCGGCGAGGTCGAGGACCTGGCCCGTGACGCGGCCAAGTACTACAAGAACGTGTCCCGCGAGGACATGCGCTTCATCCTCGTCGACGCCGCCGACAAGATCCTCCCCGAGGTCGGCCCCAAGCTGGGCCAGTACGGCAAGCAGCACCTGGAGAGCCGCGGTGTGGAGATCTACCTCTCCACCTCCATGGACTCCTGCGTCGACGGCCACGTCGTGCTGAAGAACGGGCTCGAGGTCGACTCCAACACGATCGTCTGGACGGCCGGCGTCAAGCCGAACCCGGCCCTCGCGCGCTACGGCCTGCCCCTCGGCCCGCGCGGCCACATCGACTGCGCCCCGACCCTCCAGGTCCAGGGCACGGACTACATCTGGGCCGCCGGCGACAACGCGCAGGTCCCCGACCTCGCCGCCCGCAAGGCCGGTGTGGAGAACGCCTGGTGCCCGCCGAACGCGCAGCACGCGCTGCGTCAGGCCAAGGTCCTCGGCGACAACGTGATCTCCGGCATGCGGGGCTTCCCGCAGAAGGAGTACGCGCACGCCAACAAGGGCGCGGTGGCCGGCCTCGGCCTCCACAAGGGCGTCGCGATGATCGTCATGGGCAAGATGAAGATCAAGCTCAAGGGCCGGCTGGCGTGGTACATGCACCGCGGCTACCACGGCCTGGCGATGCCGACGTGGAACCGCAAGATCCGCGTCTTCGCCGACTGGACGCTCGGCATGTTCCTCAAGCGCGAGGTCGTCGCCCTCGGCGCCCTGGAGTCCCCGCGCGAGGAGTTCTACGAGGCCGCCAAGCCGGCCCCGGTCGCCGCCAAGCCGGTCTCCGGCAAGACGGAGGAGAAGGCGAAGGCCTCCTGACCTCCGCTCACCGAACGCCCCGAAGGGGCCGCCCGCCATCCGTGGTGCGGGCGGCCCCTTCGGCGTTCCCGCGCAGGGTTTGCCCAGTCATGACACGCGTGGGGGACTGCGACGGGCCCCCGCAGGTGTTTACGTGGTGTCAGAACTTTTTGGGATCACTCCCATGGAGGTGTGCACCATGGCTGACGCCGCGCCGCGGCTCCATGCCCTCGTCGAACAGTTGCTGGCCGCCCCCTTCCCGGTCCGCGTCCGCACCTGGGACGGTTCGCAGGCGGGTCCGCCCGACGCGCCGACCCTGGTCGTACGCAACCGCCGGGCCCTGCGCCGCCTTCTGTTCAAACCCGGCGAACTGGGCCTGGCCCGCGCCTGGGTGGCCGGTGACCTGGACGTCGAGGGCGACCTCTACACCGCCCTCGACCTCGTCTCCGGCCTCATCTGGGAACGCGGCGACGACGCCCGTACCCTCTCCGAGGCGCTGCGCGACCCTAGCTTCCGCTCGGCGGTCCGCGGTCTGCTGAAGCTCGCCGGCCCGCCGCTGCCTCCCGCCCCGCCCCCCGAGGAGGTCCGCCGCACCGGCCATCTGCACACCCGCCGCACCGACAGACGCGCCATCAGCCACCACTACGACGTCGGCAACGACTTCTACGAACTCGTCCTGGGCCCGTCCATGGTGTACTCCTGCGCCTACTGGGAGTCCCCCGACAGCACCCTCGAAGCCGCCCAGCGGGACAAGCTCGAACTGGTCTGCCGCAAGCTCGCCCTGGCCCCGGGACAGCGCCTGCTGGACGTCGGCTGCGGCTGGGGCTCGATGGCCGTCCACGCGGCCCGCGAGCACGGCGTGAGCGTCGTCGGCATCACGCTCTCCCAGGAGCAGGCGATCTACGCCCGCAAGCGGGTCGCGGACGCCGGCCTCACCGACCGGGTCGAGATCCGCGTCCAGGACTACCGCGACGTCACCGACGGGCCCTACGACGCGATCTCGTCCATCGGCATGGCCGAACACGTCGGCGCCGAACGCTACCTGGAGTACGCGAACGCCCTGTACGCCCTGCTCCGGCCGGGCGGCCGGCTGCTCAACCACCAGATCGCCCGCCGCCCCCACCGTGACGAGTCCGCCTACCACGTGGACGAGTTCATCGACGCGTACGTCTTCCCGGACGGCGAACTCGCCCCCGTGGGCACCACGGTCACCCAACTGGAGCGCGCGGGCTTCGAGGTGCGCGACGTGGAGTCGATCCGAGAGCACTACGCCCTCACACTGCGCCGGTGGGTCGACCGCCTGGAGGCCGGCTGGGCGCGGGCGACGCGGCTCACCTCGCCCGGCCGCGCCCGGGTCTGGCGCCTGTACATGGCGGCCTCCGCCCTCGCCTTCGAACACAACCGCATCGGCGTCAACCAGGTCCTGGCCGTCCGCACCCCGGCCGCCGGCACCTCCGGACTGCCGCTGCGCGCCCGCACCTGGAACTGAACCGGTCCCGACGACGAAGGGCCCCGGTGCGCCACCGCGCACCGGGGCCCCGCCGCCCTCCGGTCACTCGGACTTGATCGCCGCCAGCATGTTCAGCCGGGCCGCCCGCCGCGCCGGCCACAGCGCCGCGAGCACGCCCACCCCGGCGGCCAGCACCAGGAACAGAGCCATCCGCCCCCACGGCATGACGAGTTCGTACGTCGCCATCCTCGTGCCGAGCAGTTCGCCGGCCGCCCAGCCGAAGAACACGCCGAGCCCGATGCCGAGCACCCCGCCGAAGAGGGAGATCACCAGCGACTCCAGGCGCACCATCCGCTTGACCGCCTTGCGGTCCAGGCCGATGGCCCGCAGCATGCCGATCTCCTGGGAGCGCTCGAACACCGACATCGCCAGGGTGTTGATGACCCCGAGCACCGCGACGATCACCGCCATCGCGAGCAGGCCGTAGAGCATGTTCAGCATCAGCGTGAACGTCTGCGCGATCTGGTCGGAGAGGTCCTGCTTGCTCTGGACCCTGATGGCCGGGTTGGAACCGAGGGCCTTCTCCAGCTCGTCCGTCGTCGCCTCCGACGCGCCGCCGGACGTCTTGACCATGACCTGCATGTCGGCGGGATCGTCCTGGTGCGGGGCGAGGGCCGTGTTGTCGAGCATGATGCCCCGGATCATCTGGTTGCCCTGGTAGACCCCGGCGACGGTCAGCCGCTGCTTCTGCCCGTCCTCGTACGTCACCGTGAAGGCGGAGCCGGCCTTCCAGCCGTGCGAGGCGGCGGTGTCGCCGTCCACGACGACCCGCGCGCCGCCGACCTGGAAGGAGCCGTCGTCGACCGTGAGGTCGGTCAGCTCGCCGATGGTGGAGCCGGTGACGCCGGTGAGGTACTCGGTCCTCCCGTCGATGCGCGCGGGGGCGTTGCGCAGCGGGCTGGAGGCGGTCACCCCGGCGGTGGAGCTCAGCTTCTTCTCGACGTCGGGGGAGAGGGCGTTGCCGTTGGCCATCGACACCACGTAGTCGGCCTCGATCGCCGCCGAGGCCATCTTGTCGATGGACGTCTGGAGGCTGCCCGCCATCACCGTCATGCCGGTGATCAGGGTCAGGCCGATCATCAGCGCGGAGGCCGTGGCCGCCGTACGGCGCGGGTTGCGCACCGAGTTCTGGCGGGCCAGCTTGCCGGACACCCCGAAGACGCGCAGCACGGGCGCGGCGGCCGCGATCAGCGGGCGGGACAGCAGCGGGGTCAGCACGAACACGCCGATGATGAGCAGGACCGCGCCGAGCCCCATGGGGGCCTGGCCGTCGGAGCCGTCCATCGTCGTGGCGGCCAGGACGACCGCGACACCGGCGGCCGAGAACAGGGCGCCGAGGGTGTTGCGCAGCACCAGCGACTTGGTGGACGCCTTGGCGTGCACGCTGCTCATCGCGGCGACCGGCGGGATCTTCGCGGCCCGGCGGCCCGGCAGCCAGGCCGCCAGCACGGTGATGACGACGCCGACCACGAGGGCGGCCGCGACCGTGCCGGGCGAGACCACGAGCGGCCCGTCCGGGATCGTCGCGCCCAGGGTGCCCACCAGGGAGCGCAGCCCGGCGCCGATGCCGATGCCCGCGACCAGACCGGCCACTCCGGCGACCGCGCCGACCGCGAACGCCTCGATCAGCACCGACCGGGTGACCTGCCGGCGGGAGGCGCCGACCGCGCGCAGCAGCGCCAGCTCCTTGGTGCGCTGGGCGACCAGCATGGTGAAGGTGTTGGCGATGATGAAGGTGCCGACGAACAGCGCGATGCCGGCGAAGACCAGCAGGACCTGCTTCAGCCCGCTCATCGAGGAGGCGATCGTCTCCGCCTGGTCGTCGGCGAGCCGCCTGCCGGTGGTGGTCTCGACGAGGTCCTCGGACAGCGCCTTGTCCAGCGCGGCCTCCAGGGCGGCCTGCGAGGTGCCGGCGGCGGCCTTCACGTCGATCTCGTCGTAGGTGCCGGTCTTGCCGAACAGCTGCTGGGCGGTGGCGGTGTCGAACAGGGCGAGGCTGCCGCCGGCGGCGACGTTGCCGTCGTCGGTGGTGAAGATGCCGGTGATCTTCGGGGTCAGTACGGGACCGTCCACCGACAGGCGCACGGTGTCGCCGACCTCGTAGCCGGCCCGCCGGGCGGTCTCGGAGTCGATGGCGACCTCGTTCCCGCCGTGCGGGGCGCTGCCCTCCGTCAGCGGGTACCGGGGGTCCTCCTCGCCCCAGTAGTTGCCGCCCTGGGACTGGAAGCCGCCGCCGACGAGCTTGCCGTCCTTGTCGGCGAGGGCGGTGAAGCCGGTGACGACGCCCACCGCGGACGCGGCGCCCGGCACCTCGGCGCTCCGCTCGCGCAGCTCCTCGGTCAGCTCGGGCGTCCGGGCGATCCGGTCGCCGGTGTCCTTCGGGGTCTCGGCGGTCACGGCGACGTCGACCTGGTCGAAGCCCTTGGCGGAGCTGTTCTGGAGGGCGTTGGAGAGGGTGTTGGTGAAGACCAGGGTCCCCGACACGAAGGCCACGCCGAGCATCACGGCGAGCACGGTCATCAGGAGCCGGGCCTTGTGCGCGAGGACGTTGCGCAAGGCAGTGCGGAACATGGGTTCTTTTCTTCTCAGTCCGGCGTGCGGATCCGGTGGTCCTGACGGGGGATCAGCTGGTGCGGCCCTTGGCGTCGAACCGCTTCATGCGGTCCAGCACCGTCTCGGCGGTCGGCCCGTGCAGCTCGTCGACGATCCGGCCGTCCGCGAGGAACACCACCCGGTCCGCGTAGGCGGCGGCCACCGGGTCGTGGGTCACCATCACCACCGTCTGTCCCAGTTCCCGTACGGAGTTGCGCAGGAAGCCCAGCACCTCGGCGCCCGAGCGGGAGTCGAGGTTGCCGGTCGGCTCGTCGCCGAAGATGATGTCCGGCCTGGACGCCAGCGCGCGGGCGACGGCGACGCGCTGCTGCTGGCCGCCGGAGAGCTGCGAGGGCCGGTGGCCGAGCCGGCCGGCCAGCCCGACCATCCCGATCACGGTGTCCAGCCACTCCTTGTCCGCCTTGCGGCCGGCGATGTCCATCGGGAGGGTGATGTTCTCCAGGGCGGTCAGCGTGGGCAGCAGGTTGAACGCCTGGAAGATGAAGCCGATCTTGTCGCGGCGCAACCTGGTGAGCTGCTTGTCCTTCAGCGAGCCCAGCTCGGTGTCGCCGATCCGCACGGAGCCGGAGGAGAACGTGTCCAGACCGGCCACGCAGTGCATCAGCGTCGACTTGCCGGAGCCGGACGGGCCCATGATCGCGGTGAACTCGGCCTGCCGGAAGTCGACGGAGACCCGGTCGAGGGCGACCACCTGGGTCTCGCCCTGTCCGTAGATCTTCGACAGGTCCGTGGCACGTGCGGCCACGGTGGTGGTCCGGTCGGCGAGGGGGGTGGTGGGCACGGGGTGACTCCTGTCGGGGCGACGTCGTTGCTCTGGGGGACGTGAACCATCGTCCCGGCGGTCCGCCGCCGTGTAGTCAGCCGCTGTTCCGGTTCCGAGGGCAGACTCGGGTCGGACCGCGGAGCGCCGTGTCATACCAGGGGATGAGACCCGTCCCTGAGACGCCGTGTGGTGGGGAAACGTCGAGAACCGGTGGAGCACCCTCGTTCGGGCGGTGAAATTCCGTCATTCCGCATGCGCGCCCGTACGCCGCACGCGAGCCTGGTGGCACGTGCGGACGGCCTGTTCCATGGCCTGATGCACCCTCAGACGTCAATAAAATAAGACAACATCGGTCCGCTCGTCCGCTGTTCGGGGGACGCGTCCCGATAGGCTCAGGACTTCGATGCGGGGCCCATGGCCTGCCCGGATGGTGGAATGCAGACACGGCGAGCTTAAACCTCGCTGCCCCTCGCGGGCGTACCGGTTCGAGTCCGGTTCCGGGCACCTCCCACGCCTTTCTCCTCGCCCCCGCGGCGCCTCCCTCCATGCCGCGCCCTGCGGGGCCCTGGCACCGCCGGAAGGCGGAACGCCACGGTGCGCACCGCCGCCGCCGGCATCACCGCCGCCGGCCCCGCCGCCTCCTTCGCCTCTTCCTCCTCCTCGTCCGCCTCCCGCGCAACGCCGGCATCGGCTCCGTCGTGGGGACGCGCCACGACGGCAGGAGCGCCGCTTCCAGACCGCCGGCGACCGGCTCACCCCGGATCCACCGGTTTGATGCCTGTGGATAGCTTCTCCGGAAACGAGGAAGTGCCTTGTGACCTGCGATGATGGGAGTTCTTCACGCTTCCAGCACGCACGATCAGCAAGGCACTTCCGAGATGCAATCTTCCCATGCCATAGCGAGGGTCTCCGCACGGTTTGATGATCCGAATCTGGTCGGTTACGGCGGGCTGGCCCCGGTGATGCGGCTGGCCGAGCGGTGCGGGCTGCCCGCGCTCGTCGACGAGCACGTCCGGCTGCCGGCCTCGAAGGACGGCACCGGGGCCTTCCCCGCGGCGAAGCTGATGTCGCTGGTCGGCGGCATGGTCGCCGGGGCGGACAGCATCGATGACATGGACCGGCTGCGGCACGGTGGGCTGCCGCGGCTGTTCAGCGGGGTGCGGGCGCCGTCCACGCTGGGCTCGTACCTGCGCTCCTTCAGCCACGGACACGTGAAGCAACTGCACGCGGTGGCCCGCCGGTTCCTGCCCGAACTGGCCGCGCACACCCCGCTGCTGCCCGGCGCCGACCAGGTGGCCTACGTGGACATCGACGACACGATCCGCCGCACCTACGGCTACGCCAAGCAGGGAGCCGGCTACGGATATAGCAAGGTCAAGGGCTTGAACGCGCTGATCGGGATCGTCTCCACCCCGCTGGCCGCTCCGGTGATCGCCGCCACCCGCCTGCGCAAGGGACCGTCCAACTCCGCCCGAGGTGCGGCTGCGTTCGTCGCCGAATCGATCCGCACCGCGAGAGCGTGCGGCGCGAGCGGGCTGCTGCTCGTGCGGGCCGACTCCGCGTACTACGGCGCCGATGTCGTGAACGCCTGCCGGGCCCTGGGCGTCCGCTTCTCGGTCACGGTGCGGATGAACGCCTCGGTCAAGGCCGCGATCGCGGGCATCGACGAAGCCGCGTGGAAAGCGATCAAGTACCCCAAGGCGGTGTGGGACGAGGAGGGGCAATGCTGGATCTCGGATGCCGAGATAGCCGAGACCACCTACACCGCCTTCACCTCCAAGCCAAAGAAGCAGCAGGTCACCGCCCGTCTGATCGTGCGCCGCGTCAAACGGCTCAACCCGGCGGCGGTGCCCCAGGGACAGGGCACGCTCTTCGATACCTGGCGCTACCACGCCGCGTTCACCGACTCTCCGCTCTCCCTCGCCGATGCCGAACGTGATCACAGGCGGCACGCTGTCGTGGAACAGGTGATCGCGGACTTGAAGAACGGCCCGTTCGCCCACGCCCCCTCCGGGCACTTCCAGGCGAACGCCGCCTGGCTCGCGCTGGCCGCTCTCGCGCACAATCTGACCCGCGCCGCCGGCGCCCTGGCGTCCGCCTTCCACGCCAAGGCCACCACCGCAACGATCCGCGACCACCTGATCAACGTGCCGGCCCGCCTGGCCCGTTCGGCCCGGCGCCTCACCCTCCACCTGCCCGAACACTGGCCCTGGGCCGACGACTTCACCCAGCTCTTCGACCTGGTGCACGCGCCACCACCCACCGCCTGAGAAGCCCTGACCACCCCGCCCGCAAGGGCCCGAGACCACCGAACACGTGGAAGAGCTGGACAGACCAGCGGATACTCCCTGCCCGAACAGCCAGATCATCTCGCCGACCGCCAGGACAACCCCGAAACGATCACTCCGGAATCAAGCCGGTGGATCCAGGCTCACACGAGCGGGTGATCGCCGGCAGGTTCCGGGCGTGTACCGGCTTGGTCATGAATGGATCCGCCCGGTGCCGGGAATCAGCGATCCACGTAGCGTGTTGCGCAGCACGACGAGGGAAAGATCCTCCCCAAGCACTAGGGTCAATCCTTTGCCTACCTATTACTCTTGATGCCAAGGCCGCGCTGTGTGGCCATGGAGGAGTGAAATGAGGAGCAGAAACCCGGTCTTCTCGCGACGGGGGTTCAGCCGCGACAACGGCTACGCGGGCTTCAACGCCGCGCCGCAGGCCGGGGGACCCGCTGTCGGCACGCAGCAGGGCAACCCGTACGCGCAGGGCAACCCGTACGCCCAGCCGGCCGGCAACCCCTACGCGCAGAACCCTTACGCCCAGCAGGACGCGCAGTACGGCGCCCCGCAGGCCCCGGTCACCACCGCCGGTGCGATGACCATGGACGACGTGGTCGCGCGCACCGCGACGACGCTCGGCACCGTGGTCGTGACCGCCGTCCTGTCGTGGCTGCTGCTGCCCGTCGACGAGGCCAACCTCGGCAAGTCGTACGGCATCGCGATCGGCGCCGGTCTGGTCGCGATGGTGCTGGCGCTCGTCCAGTCCTTCAAGCGCCGCCCGTCGCCCCCGCTGATCCTGGCGTACGCCGCCCTGGAGGGCGTCTTCCTCGGCGTCATCTCCAGCGCGGTGTCCACGTACATCGCGGACGGGGTCGTCGCCCAGGCCGTCCTCGGCACCATGGCGGTCTTCGCCGGTGTGCTCGTGGCGTACAAGGCGGGCTGGATCCGCGTCAACCGCCGCTTCTACGGCTTCGTCATGGCGGCCGCGCTCGGCTTCGTCCTGCTGATGGCCGTGAACCTGCTGTTCACCGTCTTCGGCGGCGGCGACGGCCTCGGCTTCCGCAGCGGCGCCCTCGGCGTCGTCTTCGGTGTCATCGGCATCATCCTCGGTGCCTGCTTCCTCGCCCTGGACTTCAAGCAGGTCGAGGACGGCGTGGCCTACGGCGCTCCGCGCGAGGAGGCCTGGCTCGCGGCCTTCGGCCTCACGCTGACGCTGGTGTGGATCTACATGGAGTTCCTGCGGCTCCTGTCCATCCTGAACAGCAGCGACTGACGCGACCGGTTCGACGCCGGCACAGGGCCCCGGGTTCTCCCGGGGCCCTTCGTCGTGTCCGTGAATCCGTGAATCCGTGGATCTGCGGGGCTGTGGGTCAGTGATCCGTGTCCGGGTCGGGGTGTCGTGGGCGCGCTACAGCAACTTGCGCGCGGCCCTCCTCAGGTCGTACTCGTGGATGATCGCCTTGGCATGGCCGTACGCGAGGTCGTACTCGTGGCGCAGCCAGCTGACCTTCTCCTCGAAACGGAGAGCGGGTCCTTCGTCGACGGTGCGCAGCCAGTCGGAGACCTCACGACCGGTGCAGTGGGGGATACGAGCCAGCAGGTTGCGATGGGTCTCCGCGGAGAAGACTTGGGACATCGGCGCCTCCGAACGCAATGGGCTGTAAGCCGGTCCTTCAGGTCACCGTGCCTGAGCGTTCGCCCGTTGGCAACAGTCCCGGTACGGCGCGTACGCTCACCGCGTGGTGGATACGACGTCTCTGTCCCGTGCGGTGGACCACTTCGCCGACCGTCTGCGGGCGGCACCCCAGAGCCGGCTCCAGCGAGGGGCCGCCGCCGAGGCCCTGGAACTGGCCCGGGAGCTGGCCCGGTGGGCGCAGCGCATCGAGGACCCCGGCACCGAGCCCCGGCAGATGCCCGACGCCGGGATGTTCGCGGCCGCCGACCAGATCACCGTCGCCGGGCACGACCTGGAGGTCGTCCTGCGGAGCGCGGACGAGGTCGCCGAGGCGGTCGCCCTCGTCGAGGAGGCGCAGCAGCGCGCGGGCGTCTGACGCCCGGCCCCTACGGGCAGGCTCCCGCTGACCTGGTCCCCCGGCCCCTACAGGCTCGCGATGACCCGGTCCGCCAGGATGTAGACGTTCTCCTCGCCGCAGGCGAACGTCAGCGTGTAGCCGCCCGAGATGCCCGATCCGCCCAGCAGGTACGGGGTCTCGCCGGCGGTCAGGGCCGCGGCCAGGCGTTCGGCGGTCTCACGGTGGCCCGGGGTCATGCACAAGGTGGTGCCGTCGGCGAAGACGTAGACGTCCAGGGTGCCCAGCGGGCCCGGGCGGACGTCGGTCAGCTCGGTGCGGGAGGCGGCGAGCTCCTCGAGGGCGGTCACCGTGCGTTCGTGGTCGTCGACGACCGGGGACTGGACCGGGACGAAGTCCGGGTGCGAGGGGTGGCGTCGGCGGGCCGCGGCCAGTTCGGCGGACTCCCCGGCGAACTCGTCGGTGTCCGCGGTCGGCTCGGTCACCGGCTCCAGCGGTTCCAGGCCGGCGAAGTCGGCCTGGCGGGGCAGGAACAGCTCGCTGTCCGGCAGGCCCAGCAGGGAGGGCGCGTCGACGGCGTCATGGGACTCCTGGGCCGCCCAGAAGGCGCGCGCCTCGGCCAGCTCCCGCTCCCGCTCCTCGGCGAGCGCCTCGGCCACCGCGGCACGTATCTCGTCGGTGTCGGCCGAGGTGCGGGCGGCCGGGACGAACCCGTGCGGGTGAACGGCGCGGGTCTCGGTGAGCTCGGCGCGCAGACCGGCGATCTGGCGGCGCAGCTGCACGAGGGTGCGCAGGACGGCGACGCCCACGGCACCGGTGGCGGCCGTGGTGACCAGCAGGGCGATCGGCATGGCGCTCACTGACGTACTCCCGGTTCAAGGTCGACCCCCGACTTCCTACATCAGCTTGAAGGGCGGACTACCAAGCTGTCAGTGCGTAACGTCACGAAACGGACAGGATTTTCGGGTCGAGATATGTTGGCGGATCGGCTCTGACCTGGGCGAATCCCCACCGCGAGGGAGATAGGTCACATCCTGGGGGAGATTGGATCACGAAACGGCCCGGAGTCCGGGAGAATCCCGGACTCCGGGCCAATGGCTCACCAGGGGTGCCCCGGCGGCTACCGAGAGGTCACCGCGCCGACGCGCGCGCCGGGCGCTCACCGGCGCGCCTGCCCGGCGCTCACCGGCGCGCCTGCCCGGCGCTCACCGGCGCGCCTGCCCGGCGCTCACCGGCGCGCCTGCCCGGCGGTCACCGCCGTGGCTGTCGGGCGGTCACCGCCGTGGCCTTCGGGCGGTCACCGCCGCGCCTGTCGGGCGGATCAGCTCAGGCGCTCGATCACCATCGCCATGCCCTGGCCGCCACCGACGCACATCGTCTCCAGGCCGAACTGCTTGTCGTGGAACTGGAGGGAGTTGATGAGCGTGCCGGTGATCCGGGCGCCGGTCATGCCGAAGGGGTGGCCGACGGCGATGGCGCCGCCGTTGACGTTCAGCTTGTCGAGGTCGATGCCGAGCTCGCGGTAGGAGGGGATCACCTGCGCGGCGAACGCCTCGTTGATCTCGACCAGGTCGATGTCGTCGACGGTGAGGCCGGCGCGCCGCAGGGCCTGCTTGCTCGCCTCGACCGGGCCGAGGCCCATGATCTCGGGGGAGAGGCCGGAGACGCCGGTCGACACGATGCGGGCCAGCGGGGTCAGGCCGAGCTCGCGGGCCTTGGTGTCGCTCATGACGACCAGCGCGGCGGCGCCGTCGTTGAGCGGGCAGCAGTTGCCGGCGGTGACCATGCCGTCGGGCCGGAAGACCGGCTTGAGGCCCGCCACGCCCTCCATGGTGACGCCGGCGCGCGGGCCGTCGTCCTTGCTGACGACCGTGCCGTCGGGCGTCGTGACCGGGGTGATCTCGCGCTCCCAGAAGCCGTTCTCGAGGGCTTCCTCGGCGAGGTTCTGGGAGCGGACGCCGAACTCGTCCATATCCTGGCGGGTGACGCCCTTGAGGCGGGCGAGGTTCTCGGCGGTCTGGCCCATCGCGATGTAGGCGTCGGGGACGAGGCCGTCCTCGCGCGGGTCGTGCCAGGCGGTGCCCTCCTGCTGGGCGACGGCGGCCGTGCGGGCCTCGGCCTCGGCGAAGAAGGGGTTGTGCGTGTCCGGGAGGCCGTCGGAGCTGCCCTTGCCGAAGCGGGAGACCATCTCCACGCCGGCCGAGATGAAGACGTCGCCCTCACCGGCCTTGATGGCGTGCAGGGCCATGCGGCTGGTCTGGAGGGACGAGGAGCAGTAGCGGGTGACGGTACAGCCGGGCAGGTGGTCCATGCCCATCTGCACGGCGACGATCCGGCCGAGGTTGTGGCCCTGCTCGCCGCCGGGGAGGCCGCAGCCGAGCATCAGGTCGTCGATGTCCCTCGGGTCCAGCTCGGGGACCTTGGCGAGGGCGGCCTGGATGATCGTGGCGGTCAGGTCGTCCGGGCGCAGGTCCTTGAGGGAGCCCTTGCCGGCGCGGCCGATGGGGGAGCGGGCGGTCGAGACGATGACGGCTTCGGGCATCACGGCTCCAGGGGCGTCGAGGGTACGGAGAACTTCCGGCAACGGCTCTCTGGGAAGTTACCTGTACGTAGAGGCAGGGTCACGGCCGCGGAGGTGTGACCCTGGCCGCACTTTCTAAGCGCTTGCTTTGGGTGGTCGGGCGGGGGATCCGCCCGGCGCGGGCGCCTCAGACCCCCGACCGGCTGCCGGGCGACGCCGTGGCCGTCTCCGGCTCGGCCAGCCGGCGCCGCCTGCGCCGCTTCAGCAGCGCCCACGGGCCCCGCGGCCCGGTCGGCATGGCCGCGGTGACCTCCGTACCGGCCTCGGACGCGGCCTCCGCCGCCGCCCGCGCCACCGGCAGGAACCCCTCGCGGCGGGAGGCGTCCGGGCGCTCCTCCTCGGCCGGCCACAGGCCCAGCGCCGCGCACACGGTCGGCAGCACCGCCATCGCCGCCGTGGCGTACCCCTCCGCCGAGGGGTGGTAGTGGTCGGGCCCGAACAGCTCGCGAGGGTTCGCCTCGAACTCCGGCCCCAGCAGATCGCCCAGCGACACCGTACGGCCGCCCTGCTCGACGACGCCGATCGTCTGGGCGGCCGCCAGCTGGCGGGAGGCGCGTCTGGCCAGCCAGCGCAGGGGCTGGCCGACCGGCTCGATCGTGCCCAGGTCGGGGCAGGTGCCGACGACGACCTCCGCGCCGGCCGTGCGCAGCCGCCGTACCGCCGCCGCGAGGTGGCGCACCGAGCGGGTGGGGGGCATGCGGTGGGTGACGTCGTTCGCGCCGATCATGATCACGCAGACGTCGGGCACCCGGCCGGTGTTGCCGAGGACCAGCGCGACCTGCCGGTCGAGGTCGTCGGACTGGGCGCCGGGCAGCGCCACGTTCCGCAGCTTCACCGGCCGCTCCGCCACCGCCGCCAGACCGGAGGCCAGCAGGGCTCCCGGGGTCTGCCCCGACCGGTGGACGCCCTGGCCGGCCGCCGTGGAGTCGCCGAGCAGGGTCAGCCGCAGGGCCTCCACGCCCGGGGCGGCGAAGTTCCGGCCGTACAGGCCGTCCGCCTGCGGGACGCGCGGATGGGCGCCGTTGCCGTTGACATGGCGCCGGGCCAGTTGCGCCTCCGCCAGCAGCAGTCCGGCCACCGCCGCGCCGGCCAGTCCGATCCCGCCGCCGCCGTAGGCCGCGCCGGCCGCGATGCGCCGGGCCACTCTTGCCCTGGACATGCTCGTCATGCCTCGACGCCACCTCCTCGAGTCCGTACACCCACTCCTTGCCCCGTACTGACCGTCGTCCAATCTTCACGGCGAGTGAACGTACGTCCCGCCCGCGGTCCGCGCCGTACGCTGGCGGCACCACCAAGACCACTGTTCTTTGCAAGCGACCGGAGACAACGGTGCGATTCCACGACTCGATGATCAGCCTCGTCGGCAACACCCCGCTGGTGAAGCTCAACAGCGTGACCAAGGGCATCCGGGCCACCGTCCTGGCCAAGGTGGAGTACTTCAACCCGGGCGGCTCCGTGAAGGACCGCATCGCCCTGCGCATGATCGAGGCGGCGGAGCAGAGCGGGGAATTGCGGCCCGGGGGCACCATCGTCGAGCCGACCAGCGGCAACACCGGCGTCGGGCTCGCCATCGTGGCCCAGCAGAAGGGGTACAAGTGCATCTTCGTGTGCCCCGACAAGGTGAGCACCGACAAGATCAACGTGCTGCGGGCGTACGGCGCCGAGGTCGTCGTCTGCCCGACCGCCGTGGACCCGGAGCACCCTGACTCCTACTACAACGTCTCCGACCGGCTGGTGCGCGAGACGCCGGGCGCGTGGAAGCCGGACCAGTACTCCAACCCCCACAACCCGCTCTCCCACTACCACTCCACCGGCCCCGAGCTGTGGGAGCAGACCGAGGGCCGGATCACCCACTTCGTGGCGGGCGTGGGCACCGGCGGCACCATCTCCGGCACCGGCCGCTACCTGAAGGAGGCCAGCGACGGCCGGGTGCAGGTCGTCGGCGCCGACCCCGAGGGGTCCGTCTACTCCGGCGGATCCGGCCGGCCGTACCTCGTCGAGGGCGTCGGTGAGGACTTCTGGCCCACCGCCTACGACCGGACCGTCGCCGACGAGATCGTGGCCGTGTCCGACAAGGACTCCTTCCAGATGACCCGGCGCCTGGCCAAGGAGGAGGGGCTGCTGGTCGGCGGCTCCTGCGGGATGGCCGTCGTCGCCGCGCTGCGGGTCGCCGAGCGGCTCGGCCCGGACGACGTCGTGGTCGTGCTGCTGCCCGACAGCGGACGCGGCTACCTCTCGAAGATCTTCAACGACGAGTGGATGGCCGACTACGGCTTCCTGGAGGACGAGGGCCCCAGCGCCCGCGTCGCCGACGTCCTCAGCGACAAGGCCGCCGGCGCCATGCCGTCCCTCGTCCACATGCACCCCGACGAAACCGTCGGCCAGGCCATCGAGGTCCTGCGCGAGTACGGCGTCTCGCAGATGCCGGTGGTGAAGCCGGGCGCCGGTCACCCGGACGTCATGGCCGCCGAGGTCGTCGGCTCGGTCGTCGAACGCGAGCTGCTCGACGCGCTCTTCAGCAAGAAGGCCTCGCTGGAGGACCCGCTGGAGAAGCACATGTCCGCCCCGCTGCCGCAGGTCGGCTCCGGCGAACCGGTCGGCGACCTGATGACCGTGCTGGGCGCGGCGGACGCGGCCATCGTCCTCGTCGAGGGCAAGCCCAGCGGGGTCGTCAGCCGCCAGGACCTGCTGGCGTTCCTGGCCAAGGGCGGGAAGTAGCTTCCACGGGGCGCGGGGGCGGACTCCGGGCAAACCTGCGGTGAACCGGGCCCGTCGGCGGTGAACTTCCGTTTGTCTACCGAAGAGGTGGACTTCGCGGAAGTGGTACGCGCGCGTCACGTCCGCGCAGCACACGCTTAACACGGGTCCGGCACATTAGTGGGTGTCGGCAGGGCGGGAGCGGCTCCCCGCCCCGGCCGGCACCGAAACGGCGTCACGGACCTCCGGAGCGGCTCCCGGACCTCCACAGACGCCAGGACGCGCAAGCCCGGCTCCGGCCGGCCCGCGTCCCACGCGGGGACCGCCGTCGTCCCGCCCCCCGGTGACGGGGGTGCGGCGGTCCCCGCGCACAGCTTTTTCCCCGCGGCCCATCGGCCGCCCTTTTTCTCATGACCCACCGGTGGCCTTTTTCCGCACGGCCCACCGGTCGCCGGTCGCGTCCGTCCCGGTGCTCTCCGGGCCGTGCCCGCGGGCCGCTCCCGCTCTCTGTGCCCTGTGCCCGTGTGCCCGTGTGCCTCTGTGCCTGTGTGCCTCTGTGCCCGAGTGTCCCTGTGTCGGCTGTCTCTGCGCCCGTGTGTCCGCCCCGGTGGGTGCCGGCCCGGTCAGTCCTTCCAGCCGCCGTCTCCGGAGGGCCGGCGGCGCAGCCCACCGAACAGGCCGGGCTGGGTGCGGGCGGCCTGGACCACGTTGACGCCGACGATGCCGGCCCAGGAGACCAGCAGCCCCGGCAGGTCCGCCGCGCCCACGCCGATCGCGGACAGCGGGACGGCCAGCACCAGCGAGACGATGCCGAAGCCGAAGCGCTCGCCCCAGGAGTCCGTCGCCCCGGACGAGCGGCCGTCGCGGGCCGCGACCATCTGCTGCTCCGCGAACTGTCGGCGCACCCTGCGCTCGACCGCGCCGTCGATGCGCTGGTCGACCTTCTCCAGGAAGGAGTCCACCAGCGCCGACTCGTACTCCTCGCCCAGCTCTCCGCGGGCCCGCAGGGTCGCGTTGAGTTCCTTCTTCAGTTCGGCGTCCCGCGCGTCCATGGTGGTCTCCCGTCCCGTCATGCCGTCCACGCTAGGGACGGGGCGCGGGGGTGGCACTGGGGGTAGCCCCCGTGTTCGGTCGGTCGCGGCGGTGGGGTGGTGACCGCGCCGGGCGGGCGGCGGGGCCGGTGTGGGGGCCGCGGCGCGGGGGCCGGGGCGGGATGCCGTGGGACGGGGGGCGAGGCGGGATGCCCGTGGGGCGGGGGCCGGGGCGGGATGCCCGTGGGCGGCTTGCCTCGCTGTATAGCGTCATGCAGAGTTCTTGCTGACTGAATAGGCGCGGCCGGACGGGCGCGAGACGGAGGGGGAGCGAGGCGTGAGCAGCGAGGACAGGGACGCGGCGACCGACGGGACGGACAGCCCGGCCGCACGGCTGCAAGCGCTCTTCGAGGGGCACCGGCTCACACCGACCCAGCGGCGCATCGCGCACAGCATGGTGAGGCGCGCCGCCGACGTGCCGTTCCTCTCCAGCGTCGAGCTGGCCGAGCTGGCCGGGGTCAGCCAGCCCTCCGTCACCCGGTTCGCCGTCGCCCTCGGCTTCGACGGCTACCCGGCCCTGCGCAAGCACCTGCGCGAGGTCGCGCCCGCCGAGCAGACGGCGGACGCGGGCTCGTACAACGAGTACCAGCAGGCCGTCGAGGCCGAGATCGAGAACCTCAGGCATCTGGCGGAACTGCTCGCCGACCCCCGTCCCGTGCAGCGGGCGGGACGGCTGCTGGCGGCCTCCCGGCCGCTCCCCGTGCTCGGCCTGCGGGCCGCCGCCTCCCAGGCGTACGGCTTCGCGTACTTCGCCGCCAAGGTCCACCCCGACGTGCGGCTGCTGCACGAGGGCGGGTCGATGCTGCACGACCGGGTCGACGCCGCCGTACACGCCGGCGCCTCCACCCTGCTCTGTTTCGCGCTGCCCCGCCACCCCCGCGAGGTCGTCGACACCCTCTCCTACGCCAAGGAGTCCGGGCTGACCGTGGTGACGGTCGCCGACTCGGCGTTCGCGCCGGTCGCCAAGGTCTCCGACCTGCTGCTGCCCGCCGCCGTCGGCACGGGGCTCGCCTTCGACACCGCGTGCGCCCCGATGCTGCTCGGGCGCGTACTGCTGGAGGCGATGTGCGACGACCTGCCGGACGCCCAGGCGCGGCTGGAGGAGTTCGACACCAGGGCGGCGGCGCGGGGGCTGTTCGTGGAGTGACGGCTGCCGCCGGCCGTGGCCGCTGTGCCGTGCGCGGTTCGCGGGGGTGCGCGGTTCGGTTCGCTCAGGTGTGCCGTTCGCGCGGAGGTGCGCGTTCTCACGGAAGATGACGCGTTCTCAGACTGGTCTCACGTTCGCTCGCTACGCTCCTCGACCAGAGATTTCAGGTGTGTTGTCGAGGCGACGAGGAGGCGGAACGTGGCACGTGGAGGTCAGGGACTGGCTCGGGTGGCCGTCGTCGTGCGGGCCGGAGCCGCGCCGATGTGGTGGCTCGGCGCGTTCGCGGCGGGCATCGGCCTACTGGTTCCGGGCGTGACGGGCCGGAGGATCGGGGTGATGGCGGGCGCCGCGCTGTTCGTCGTCGCGGTGGCGGTCGTGGTACTGCCGCGCCGCAAGCGGTACGCCGCCCTCGCCCGGGGTGCCGCCCGCGCGGGCCGGCACGACGTGTTGCAGGACCGTGGGGTGACCGTGCGGGTCTGGCGGCGCGGTCACCGCTGGTGGCTGCTGCTGGCGTTCGCCGCCGCGCTGGGCAGCGCGTTCGCCGTGCCGGCCGCGGGCGGCATGCTGCTCGCCGGATGCGGTACGGGGCTGCGGCTGAAGGCGGCCTGGCTGGGCCGGCTGGAGCGGGCCGAGGACGCGCTGCTGTGGGTGCGGGTCGACTGGCTCGCCCGGAACGGCGGCCGTCCGGCCGGCAAGCAGGTCAGGGCCTACCGCAGTACGGGTATCGCGGCGGGCGACGCGGCCCCGGGCGGGGCGCGCCGCCGCACCGCGGCACTCGTGTAGGTCCCCTCGGGCGGACGGGCTCTTCGGACCTGGGGGACGGGCCCCGGCGGCTCAGACCTCCAGGTCCTCCTCGATCTTCTTCAGCTGGTGGCGGGCCATCGCCAGGTTGGCCCGCTTGGCGTCCAGCACCAGGTAGAGGAAGAGCCCGTTGCCGCCGCGCCCGCTGATCAGGCGGATCAGGTGGTACTGGTCGGAGAGCGTGATCAGGATGTCCTCGATCTGCGCCTTGAGACCGAGGTGCTCCATGGTGCGCATCTTGGCGCGCACCACGTCGGTGTTGCCCGCGGCGGCGACGTTGAGGTCGAAGCTCTTGCCTCCGCCCATCGTGCCCAGCGCCATGCCGCTGGTGTAGTCGACGAGCGCGACGCCGGTGGCGCCCTCGATGGAGGCGAGTGCTTCCTTGAGCGCGGTTTCGGTGTTGGCCATGACTGGTTCCTCTCAACTTTCTGCGGTGGTGCGGGCGTTGGCGGTCGTGGTGCGTGCCCTGCGCGCGCGTCTCGAACGCGCGCCGGCGGTGTCGGTGGGGTGGGTGGGGTCGGTGGTGTCTGCGGCGGCAGTGCTGTCTCTGGTGCCCGTGGCACCTGTGGTGTCTGTGGAGCCCGTGGCACCTGTGGTGTCTGTGGTGCCCGTGGCACCTGTGGTGTCTGCGGCGCCGCTGCTCCTCCGCGTGCGCGGGGCGGGCTTGGCCGGGGCGGCCGGGGCGGCCGGGGGTGGCGCCGCGGCGTCGACGAGCTCCCCGATGCGGGCTCCCGACCGGCGTCCCTCCAGGTGCAGCCGGCCGACGTTGACGCGGTCCTGCGCGAGCACCGTCAGCACGGCGCCCTCCCCGGCCGCGTACGTCGCGACGTAGCCGTGCACCCCGCGGACGAGCAGTTCGCGGAAGGCGCCCCGGCCGGTCGCGTCCGTCATGCGCACGGCGACGGCGAGCGCGGCGGAGGTGAGCGCGGCCGCGCCCTCCGGCTCCACACCGGGGATGTCGTGGGCGAGGACGAGGCCGTCCACGCCCGCCGCCAGCGCTCCGGTCAGCTGGGGCACCCGGGCCCGCAGCCGCCGCAACTCGGCGCGTATCTCCGGCTCGGCCGCCATCAGCGCCCTCCTCTCGGCACGCGGTCGCTGCCGTTCAAAGGGCCTCCAGCGCATCCCTGAGCCTCTTCAGCAACGTGATGTCGGGGTCGTCGACACGGGGCAGGTCCAGGTCCGGCGGGGCCTCGGGCGCGGAGGGCGGGAACCGCGCGGCCACCAGACCGGCCGCCGCCAGCCGGCGCGCGTCCACCAGCGTGGCGAACGCCTGCCGGCCCAGCGCCCGGGCGATGTCCGACGCGGTGCGCACCCCGTCCACCAGCGCCAGCACCGCCCGTTGCCGGGCGGTGAGCCCCGGCGCGGCGACGGGCTCGGTACGCAGCAGCGGCGCGGTGTCCGGCAGCGGGTCCGGCCACAGCCGGTGCAGCAGCTCACGGCGGCGCAGCGTCTCCCGCTCCAGGGCGTCGACCGTGACCGGCCGCAGCACCCCGAACCAGTGCCCGGTGCCGTAATGGAACCGGCCCGGCGCGCTGCTGGGGGCGAGGGCGAAGTACGCCGCGTCGTACAGCGCCCCCAGGTGGCACATCTCCAGCGCGCCCTGTCCGATGCGCCCGGCGTCGAGCAGCAGCCGGGCCGCGCCGTTGCGCTCGTCGGCGCGCTCCACCGCCTCCCGCCAGACAGCGGCGTCGAGCGTGCCGTGGGCCGGCAGGAGCACGTCGAGACCGGGGGCGTAGGGGCTTTCGGCGTGCGCCACCCGGCCCTCGACGAGGTGCAGGGCGCCGCACTCGCGCTCCAGGACGCCGGTGGCCCGTTCGGCGGCGAGCCGTGTCAGCATCGGCGACACCCCGCCGCCCGCGTGGTCCCGAGCCGCCGCTCTGTCCCGCATCGGCAGCCGGGGAGGCGGGGTCGTCCCCACGACGGTCATCCCAGCACCAGCCGTCCGGCCATCTCGCCCAGCCGTATGCGGGCCAGTGCGAGATTGCCGTCCGGCCGGGCCAGCCACACGTGCAGGAACAGGCTGCTGTCGAAGGAGGTCGGCACGAACCGCAGGACGTGGTAGCTGTCCCGGTTGCTGATGATCAGGTCCTCGACCGGAGGGTCGGCGGCCTCGGCCGCGTCCCCGTCGCCGGGCGTGAACGCCCGTTGTTCGGCCGTGAGCCGTGCCACCTCCGCGGCCTCGGCGGCGGCGGCCTCGTGGTCTCCGCCCGGGAACTCCCCGACGGTGCCCAGGGCCAGTCCGCTGGTCCAGTCGACCAGTGCGGCTCCCCGGGCCCCGGGCAGCCGCATGGCCTCCAGTAGGCACTCGTCGATTCCGGGCACCGTTGGCTCCCCTCCCGCCTGCGGTTCGGCTGAGTGAGGGAGACGCTACGCAACGTAGGCGCGAGGGGGTGAGGGAATTGGCATTTTCCAGCGGAACATGCGCCGCGTGGCTAGGGTGGGTCGACTGCCCTCTTTCTCATCCCCGTTGTCCGCTGTCCCTCCTGTTCCTGTTTCAACACCGTCCGCGGGCGCGCGGCAAGGGAGTGGGGGTGTGGCTGGGGTGGTGGGGGTGCGGCTGGGGTGGCGGGGGTGATGCTGTGCGCCCTCCGGCGCGTCCCCCGATGCGCCCCCGGCGCCGATGAGCCCCCGGTGCGCCGTCCGGTGTGTCCCCCCCCGGTCCAGAACTCGTGAGCCTCGCGCCTTGTGGTGGCGCGCCTTGTGGCGGCGTGTCCGTCGCCTCTCCTGTCGCGCCCCGGTGTTGACTAGCTCTATTCATGAAGCCAGGATGTGAATAACAGCAGCAACATCCGTCGGGACCGTCCCCGCCACGAGGAGGCAGACCATGTCAGGACCCCGCCCCGTACGAGCGCCGCGCGGCACGGAACTGAGCGCCCTGGGGTGGCAGCAGGAGGCCGCCCTGCGGATGCTGCAGAACAACCTCGACCCCGAGGTCGCCGAACACCCCGACAAGCTCGTCGTCTACGGCGGGACCGGCAAGGCGGCGCGCGACTGGCGCTCCTTCGACGCGATGGTCCGCACCCTGCGCACCCTGAAGCAGGACGAGACCATGCTCGTCCAGTCCGGCCGCCCCGTCGGCGTCCTCCAGACCCACGAGTGGGCGCCCCGCGTCCTGATCGCCAACTCCAACCTCGTCGGCGACTGGGCCACCTGGGAGGAGTTCCGCCGGCTGGAACAGCTGGGACTGACCATGTACGGCCAGATGACGGCCGGTTCCTGGATCTACATCGGCACCCAGGGCATCCTCCAGGGCACCTACGAGACCTTCGCCGCCGTCGCCGCCAAGAAGTTCGGCGGCACCCTCGCCGGCACGATCACCCTCACCGCGGGCCTCGGCGGCATGGGCGGCGCCCAGCCGCTCGCCGTGACCATGAACGACGGCGTCGCGATCTGCGTCGACTGCGACCCGCGCGCCATCGAACGCCGCATCGAGCACCGGTACCTCGACGTGAAGGCCGACTCGCCCGACCACGCGCTGCGCCTGGCCGTCGAGGCCCGTGACGCGCGCCGCCCGCTCTCCATCGGCGTCCTCGGCAACGCCGCCGACCTCGTCCCGCGGTTCCTCGCCGCGGGGGCGCCCATCGACATCGTCACCGACCAGACCTCGGCCCACGACCCGCTGGCCTACCTGCCCACCGGCGTGGACTTCGACGACATGGCCGGGTACGCGGCCAAGGACCCGGCGGGCTTCACCACCCGCGCCCGTGAGTCCATGGCCCGGCACGTCGAGGCGATGGTCGGCTTCCTCGACGCCGGCGCCGAGGTCTTCGACTACGGCAACTCCCTCCGCGGCGAGGCCCGACTGGCCGGGTACGACCGGGCGTTCGCCTTCCCCGGCTTCGTCCCCGCCTACATCCGCCCCCTCTTCTGCGAGGGCAAGGGCCCCTTCCGCTGGGCGGCGCTGTCCGGCGACCCGGCCGACATCGCGAAGACCGACCGGGCGATCCTCGACCTCTTCCCGGAGAACGAGTCCCTGGCCCGCTGGATCCAACTGGCGGGGGAGAAGGTCCACTTCCAGGGCCTGCCCGCCCGGATCTGCTGGCTCGGCTACGGCGAGCGCGACAAGGCCGGCGAGCGGTTCAACGACATGGTCGCGAGCGGGGAGCTGGCCGCCCCGCTGGCCATCGGACGCGACCACCTCGACTGCGGCTCCGTCGCCTCCCCCTACCGCGAGACCGAGGCCATGCTCGACGGCTCCGACGCCATCGCCGACTGGCCGCTGCTCAACGCCATGGTCAACGTGGCCTCGGGCGCGTCATGGGTGTCCCTGCACCACGGCGGCGGCGTCGGCATGGGCCGCTCCCTGCACGCGGGCCAGGTGACGGTGGCCGACGGCACCAGGCTGGCCGGCGAGAAGATCCGGCGGGTGCTGACCAACGACCCCGGCATGGGCGTCATCCGGCACGTCGATGCCGGCTACGACCTCGCGGAGTCGGTCGCCGACGAGCGGGGCGTGCGCGTTCCCATGCGCGAGGGCGGAGAGGGCGGAGAGGGCGGAGAGGGCGGCGTGGGCGGAGAGGGCGGCGAGGGCGGCGAGGGCGGTCTGGACGGTGCGGGCCGCGGGGGCCGTGAGGGTCGCCAGGGCCGTCAGGGTGACGACGCGTGAGCCGGCCCGCAAGCGCGCACGGCGGCGACCGCCCGGTGGGTACCGAGCCGTCGCAGTCGCAGTCGCAGTCGCAGTCGCAGTCGCCGTCGCAGACGCCGTCGCCGTCGCCGTCGGTGGCCGGTCCGGCCGAGCCCATCCGCCCCGCCTCCCGGCCCCGCCCCGCCTCCCGGCCGCACCCGCCCCACCCGGCCGGAGACACCCCCGCCGCCCCGCGGAACGAGCCCCCACGGACCGGGACGGCCGGCGGGTCGTTCCACCGGATGTGGCGTGAGCTGCTGCCCATCGGCCGGCACCCCGACTCCGGCGGCTACCGGCGCTTCGCCTGGAGCGGTGCCGACGCCGAGTGCCGGGCCTGGTTCACCGAGCAGGCCGAGGCCCGAGGGCTGACCCACGAGATCGACCGCAACGGAAACCAGTGGGCCTGGCTCGGCGATCCCACCGCCGGCGACGCCGTCGTCACCGGGTCCCACCTCGACTCCGTGCCCGACGGCGGCGCCTTCGACGGGCCCCTCGGAGTGGTGTCCTCCTTCGCCGCCCTCGACGAACTGCGCGCCCGGCGGGCGACGTTCACCCGGCCCCTCGCCATCGTCAACTTCGGCGACGAGGAAGGCGCCCGCTTCGGCCTCGCCTGCGTGGGCTCCCGGCTCACCGCCGGCCGGCTCACCGCCGAGCAGGCCCACCGGCTGACCGACGCCGACGGCGTCACCCTCCCGCGGGCCATGGAGGCCGCCGGGTACGACCCCGACGCCATCGGACCCGACCCGGAGCGGCTGGCCCGCATCGGCGCCTTCGTCGAACTGCACGTCGAACAAGGGCGGGCCCTCGACCTCAGCGGCGACCAGGTGGGCGTCGCCAGCGCCATCTGGCCGCACGGGCGCTGGCGGTTCGACTTCCGGGGCGAGGCCAACCACGCCGGCACCACCCGGCTCGCCGACCGGCGGGACCCCATGCTGCCGTACGCGCAGACCGTGCTCGCCGCCCGGCGCGAGGCGCGCCTCGCGGACGCCGTCGCCACCTTCGGCAAGATCTCCGTCGAGCCGAACGGCGTCAACGCCGTCCCCTCCCTGGTGCGCGGCTGGCTCGACTCCCGCGCCGCCGACCAGGACCGCCTCGACACCGTCGTCGGCGGCATCGAGAAGGCCGCCCGCGAGTACGCCGACGCCCACGGCGTCGACCTCGACGTCGTCCGCGAGTCCTTCACCCCCGTCGTCGAGTTCGACCACGCCCTGCGCGACGAACTCGCCCGCATCCTGGGCCACGACACCGGCCTGAAGGTCCCGGTCCTGGGCACCGGCGCCGGACACGACGCCGGGATCCTCTCCGGGAGCGTCCCGACCGCCATGCTGTTCGTGCGCAACCCCACGGGCGTCTCGCACTCCCCGGACGAGTTCGCGGCCGAGGACGACTGCCTGGCCGGGGTACGCGCGCTCGCCGACGTACTGGAAGGACTGGCCTGCACGTGACCCCCACGCAGTCGACACGGACGTACTGGCTGGAGCACGCCTGGCTCGGCACCCGCGTCGAGCCAGGAGTCGCGGTGGAGGCGGCGGCCGGCCGGATCACCGCCGTCCGCACCGGCACGCCCGCCCCGCCGCCCGGTGCGGAGGTGCTGCGCGGCCTCACCCTGCCCGGCCTGGCCAACGCCCACAGCCACGCCTTCCACCGCGCCCTGCGCTCCACCGTCCAGGTCGGCTCCGGCACCTTCTGGACCTGGCGCGAGGTCATGTACGGGGTCGCCGACCGGCTGACCCCGGAGACCTACCACGCGCTCGCCCGCGCGGTGTACGCCGAGATGGCCCTCGCCGGCATCACGGCGGTCGGCGAGTTCCACTACGTGCACCACACCCCCGGCGGCACCCCCTACGCCGACCCGAACGCGATGGGCGAGGCCCTGATCGAGGCCGCCGCCGAAGCCGGCATCCGCATCACCCTCCTCGACACCGCCTATCTGTCCTCCGGCTTCGGACAGCCGCCCGACACCCACCAGCTCCGCTTCTCCGACGGCAGCGCGGACGCCTGGGCCGAACGCTGTTCACTTCTCAAGGAACGGGATCACACACGGATCGGAGCGGCCGTCCACTCCGTACGGGCCGTGCCCGCCGGGCAGTTGGCCACCGTGGCGCGATGGGCAGAGGAACGCGGGGCGCCGCTGCACGTGCACCTGTCCGAGCAGACCGCCGAGAACGATGCCTGCCGCGAGGCCCACGGGTGCACACCGACCCAGCTCCTCGCCGAGCACGGCGTCCTCGGCCGGCGCACCACCGGCGTGCACAACACGCACCTCACCGCCGAGGACATCGCCCTCCTCGGCGAGTCCTCCACCGGCACCTGCATGTGCCCGACCACCGAACGGGACCTGGCCGACGGCATCGGCCCGGCCGTCGCCCTCCAGGCCGCCGGCTCACCCCTGTGCCTGGGCTCCGACAGCCACGCCGTGATCGACCTGCTCGAAGAGGCCCGCGCGATGGAGCTGAACGAGCGGCTGCGCAGCCGTACGCGAGGCCACTGGACGGCGGCGGCCCTTCTGCGGGCGGCCTCCACCGACGGCCACGCGGCCCTCGGCTGGAACGACGCCGGCACCATCGAGCCCGGCGCGCGCGCCGACCTCACGACGATCGCCCTCGACTCGGTCAGGACGGCAGGGCCGCTTCCGCGGCTCGGGGCCGAGACGGCCGTATTCGCCGCGTCGGCGGCAGACGTGTCGCACACGGTCGTGGGGGGTCGGCACGTCGTACGGGACGGGGGCCACTCCCTCGTACCGGATGTGCCGAAAGCCCTCGCGGACGCCGTCGCAGCCCTGCGCGGATGACCGCGGGCCGCCCACCCGCACGGCCCGCCCCCGCCCCCGAACCCCATCCCACCGCCGACCAGGCCAGCAAGGACGCCATGAGCAACGCGACGACCGTCAGCCCCGCCCACTCCGCGAGCACCGCGAGCACGCTCATCACCAACATCGCCGCCCTGGTCACCAACGATCCCTCCCGCTCGAGCGGATTCGAGAGCGGGGAAGGATCCCCCCTCGGACTGATCCAGGACGCGGCCGTCGCCATCGAAGGCGACCGCGTCGTGTGGACCGGTGACCGAAGCAAAGCACCCGCCACTGACAATCGGGTCGACGCAGCGGGCCGGGCCGCCATCCCCGGCTTCGTCGACTCCCACTCCCACCTGGTCTTCGCCGGCGACCGCACCGCCGAGTTCAACGCCCGTATGTCCGGCCGCGGCTACACCGCCGGCGGCATCCGCACCACCGTCGCCGCCACCCGTGCCGCCAGCGACGCGGAGCTCGAGGCCAACCTGACCCGTTACCTCCGCGAGGCGCTGCACCAGGGCACCACGACCCTCGAGACCAAGTCCGGCTACGGCCTGACGGTCGCCGACGAGGCCCGCGCCCTGCGCATCGCCGCCCGCCACACCGACGAGGTCACCTACCTCGGCGCCCACATCGTCCCGCCGGACCACGCCGACGACCCCGCCGCCTACGTCGCCCTCGTCACCGGCGAGATGCTCGACGCCTGCGCCCCGCACGCCCGCTGGATCGACGTCTTCTGCGAGGAGGGCGCCTTCGACGGCGACCAGGCCCGCGCCGTCCTCACCGCCGGCAAGGCCCGGGGACTGCACCCCCGCATCCACGCCAACCAGCTCTCCTACGGCCCCGGCGTGCGACTGGCGGTCGAACTGGACGCCGCCAGCGCCGACCACTGCACCCACCTCACCGACGCCGACGTCGACGCCCTCGCCAGTGGGAACACCGTCGCCACCCTCCTGCCCGGCGCGGAGTTCTCCACCCGCGCCGAGTGGCCCGACGCCCGCCGCCTCCTCGACGCGGGTGTCACCGTGGCCCTGTCCACCGACTGCAACCCGGGCTCGTCCTTCACGTCCTCCGTGCCGTTCTGCATCGCGCTCGCGGTGCGGGACATGCACATGACTCCCGACGAGGCCGTCTGGTCCGCCACCGCCGGCGGAGCGGCCGCGCTGCGCCGCACGGACATCGGCCGCCTCACCCCGGGCGCCTACGCCGACCTGGTCCTCCTGGACGCCCCGAGCCACGTCCACCTGGCCTACCGGCCGGGCGTGCCGCTGGTGTCACAGGTGTGGCGGCGAGGTGTACGCGTCGCCTGAGCGCCCGCCCCCGCCACCACGCGCCCCCGGTCCGCCACCGCCCGCCCCCATCCGGTCCCCACCAGCACCAGCAGCGCGCCAAGGAACCCGAGCGCACCGGGCCGGTCCCCCGCCAGCGCGATGCCCACGGCCGCCGCCCACACCGGTTCCGTGCCCAGCAGCAGGCTGACCCGCGACGGGGAGGTGCGGCGGACCGCCCACATCTGCACGAAGAACGCGAACAGCGTGCAGAACACCGCCAGGTAGAGAAGCCCCAGCCAGTCCCCGGCGTCGAACGCCCCCGCGGCCGCCCACGGCGAGGCGCCCGTCCCCGGCACCGCCACCAGCACCGCGAACACGGCCACCGCGCCGCCCAGCTGAAGTGTCGTCAGCGACAGCGCGTCCGCGCCCCGTACCGACTCCATCCGCGCCATGGCCAGCACATGCACCGTCCGCGCGACGGCGGCCCCCAGCATCAGCAGATCACCCCCCGACGGGGCGGTGAACCCGGCGCCCTGCGTCAGCAGTGCCACACCGAGCACCGACACACCGGCCGCCGCCAGGAACGACCCCGGCAGCCGCACCCCGCGCACCCGGCTCTCCGCGAGCGGCGTGAACACCATCGTCAGGCTGATGATCAGACCGGCGTTCGTCGCCGAGGTGTGCACCACCCCGTACGTCTCCAGCAGGAAGATCCCGGCGAGGACCAGCCCGAGCAGCCCCGCCCCGCGTACCTGCGTCCCGCTCAGCGCGCGCAGCCGCCGCCACCCCACGACGACCAGCACCGGCAGCGCGACGGCGAACCGCAGCACCAGCACCGCGAGGACGGTGTCCGCCGTGGTGATCCCCTTGGCGGCGAGATAGCTGGACCCCCACACCGCGGCGACCAGCAGCACGGGCAGGTCGGCGAGCCGGCCGGGGCGGGCAGGGGTGGCGGGCATCGTGCTCCTCGCGGCGGTCGCGGTGCGCCCACCGCGGGCCGGAGGGCCGGCTCAGCGTAAGCGGCGTAGGCACGCCAGGTCAGCGGCCCGTCTCGGGACGAGGACCCCACGTCGACCCCGCCCGTCGCGCCGGGGCACGCCCGCGCCCGGGTGAGCAGACCATGCTGCTCGCCCGGGCGCGGACCGCACTGGACGTTCGGTCTCCCGTCGGAGGCGGGTCTCACTCCTCCAGCGTCAGGCCCTTGCGCAGCCGCACCAGGGTCCGCGACAGCAGCCGTGAGACGTGCATCTGGGAGATGCCGAGTTCGTCACCGATCTCCGACTGGGTCAGGCCGGCGACGAAACGCAGGGAGAGGATCTTCCGGTCCCGGTGCGGGAGCTCGGCGATCAGCGGCTTCAGGGACTCGACGTACTCGATGCCCTCGAGTCCGTGGTCCTCGTAGCCGATGCGGTCGGCGAGGGCGCCCTCGGCGTCGTCGTCCTCGGGCTGGGCGTCCAGCGAGGAGGCGGTGTACGCGTTCGAGGCGGCCATGCCCTCGACGACCTCGTCGTTGGAGATGCCGAGACGTTCCGCCAGCTCGGCCACGGTGGGGGCGCGGTCGAGCTTCTGGGCCAGCTCGTCCCCGGCCTTGGCCAGGTCGAGGCGGAGCTCCTGGAGCCGGCGCGGGACGCGCACGGACCACGAGGTGTCACGGAAGAAACGTTTGATCTCGCCGATGATGGTTGGCATCGCGAAGGTGGGGAACTCCACACCCCGGCTCAGCTCGAAACGGTCGATCGCCTTGATCAGGCCGATCGTCCCGACCTGGATGATGTCCTCCATCGGCTCGCTGCGGGAGCGGAAGCGGGAGGCCGCGAACTTGACCAGCGCGAGGTTCAGCTCGACGAGGGTGTTGCGGACGTACGAGTATTCGTACGTTCCTTCCTCCAGCGACTCCAGCCGCTCGAAGAGGGTCTTGGACAGGGCCCGCGCGTCGACGGGTCCGACCTCGTCGTACGGCGGGATCTCCGGAAGCCCGGCGAGCGCGTCGGCGGGGTCCGCGGTGGCATCGCTGTCCTGCGCGAGGGGATTCAGACGGTCCGGTGGGGGTGTCGACGTCGCTTTGTGGGTATGCGGTGCGTCGAGCCGGGATGACATGATGTCCTCCATCGTTCTCGGCATATGGCTGCCGAAGCCAGTGCGTGCACTACGGTGTGCGGCGCCTCCAAAGCCGGCGTGTCGGGTACGTGTTCCTCCTAGCCCTACCCGCTTTACTCGGCCGATCGCAAGTGCGTTTTGTTGAGTTATGTCCGTTTGTGTGTGATTGTTCGGCTGTTGGAGCGCGGATCGAGGGCGTAGTGTTCGAGGGCGTCAGCAAGCAGTCACGACCTCGGGAGAGACACGGCATGGACCGCGGGACGGTCGGCAGCGCACAGTCTGGCCGGCTTCTGGTGGAGGTGCGGGAAGAGGGCTCCAGTGCCGTCGTGACACCGGCGGGTGAGCTCGACCACCACACGGCCGACCTGTTGCGTGAGCCACTCGAGGGCTGCCTCGACAAGGGGCTGAGCCGACTGGTCGTGGACTGCTCCCGGCTGGAGTTCTGCGACTCCACGGGGCTCAACGTGCTGCTCGGCGCCCGCCTGAAGGCGGAGGCGGCCGGCGGCGCGGTGCACCTGGCGGGCATGCAGCCCGTGGTGGCCAGGGTCTTCGAGATCACCGGCGCGGACGCCGTCTTCACCGTGCACGACACGGTCGGGGCCGCCCTCGCCGACGGCGACGGCTGACCCGGCGGGTGGCCCCCCCGGCTTCCGCACACCCCCGCACGGTCGACGTGTTACGCGCGTCACACCTGTGCCGAAGGGTGTACGGGGGCGCACAGGACGGGCGCGCAAGGGGTGCGGGAGGGGCGGCCGCGTGGGCGGCCGGGCGGACGGGACGGCTCACCTGCGGGCGAACGAGGGGTGTTCCGCCGGTTCCGTCGGGCAGGAGACATCCTGAACATGTCGATGACACAGCGCGTGGTGCGGCCCGTACGCCACGTACGGCACGAGGAGCGCGAGGAGCTCCGCAAGCTCGAGGAGGGGCGGGATGAGCGGACCGACCGTGCGACGGCCGTCGACCGTGTGTACTGGATCCGGTGCCCGTGGGAGGAGCTCGTGCACTCCGGGAATCTCGAATCGTGTCCATCGTGAACTGGTGAATCGGTGAGGTGAAGCGCTGATGAGCACCACCCGGCCTTACTCGCCGGGCGACCGCGGGCCGGAGCCCAGCGGCGCTTCCGGGGTGTCGGAGGGTCGTCAGGTCCGCAGGCTGAGCTTCGAGGGCGAGAGCGGCGTGGTCCCGCTCGCCCGCGACTTCGCCCGCCAGGCGCTGTACGCGTGGGGCTGGCTGCCCGCCGCGACCGCCGACCGGCGGGCCGCGGCCGAGGACGTGCTGCTCGTCGTCTCCGAACTGGTCACCAACGCCTGCCTGCACGCCGAGGGACCCGATCAGCTCTTCCTGGGCTGCGACAACAAGGTCATCCGGGTGGAGGTCTCCGACCGCGGCACCGGCCAGCCGGCCCCTCGCACTCCCCACCGCGCCGGACGCCCCGGCGGCCACGGCATGTTCATCGTCCAGCGGCTCTCCCTGGACTGGGGGGTCGTCCGGACACCGGGCGTCTCGGGCAAGACCGTCTGGGCCGAACTGGGCGCTCCGGCGTAGCGGCACCGACCGCGCCGCGCTGTCCGAGGTGCCTTGTCCGAGTCGCCTTGTCCGCGTTGCTCGTCCAAGTCGCGGTGTCCGAGCCGCCCGACCTGAACCGCCCGACCTGAGCCGCCCTCTCGCCCACCCGCACGGCTGAGCCCGCACCTCCGGTGCGCCCCCCTCCCGTCCTTCCCCGCCCTCCCGGCGTGCCGTGAGGCAGCGTCAGTGGCCGGGCGGCAGGCGGGTAGGCGGCAGCCGGCAGCCGGCATCCGGCAGCCGGTAGGCGGTAAGGCGGCAGTCGGCAGCCGACAGCCGGTAGGCGGCAGTCGGCACACGACAGCGGACAGACGGCGCGGGCGACGCGAAAGCCCGGAGGGCCGCCGCACCCTGTCGGTGCGACGGCCCTCCGCGAGGTCGTGGCCGGACGTCAGCGGACGTCGCCCATGAGCTCCTTGACCTTGTTGCGGTACATCCACACGGCGACACCGGCGATCACGGCGAGCGTGGCCTCCAGGGCGACGATGCCCGTCTTGTTCAGGTCGACGCCGGCGATGGAGAGCAGACCGGTCGTGGCGTCACCGGCGGTGACGGCCAGGAACCACACACCCATCATCTGCGAGGCGTACTTCGCGGGCGCCATCTTCGTGGTGACCGACAGGCCGACCGGAGAGAGCGTCAGCTCGCCGACGGTCTGCACGAAGTAGATCGCCACCAGCCACAGCGCCGCCGCCTTGTGGCCGCCCTCCGCGATGGACAGGGGGGCCATGAAGAGGAAGAAGGACGCGCCGATCAGCACCAGGCCCGAGGCGAACTTCACGATCGTGCTCGGCTCCTTGCCGCGCCGGTTGAGCGCCAGCCAGATCCAGGCGAAGACCGGGGCCAGCGCCATGATCAGGACCGGGTTGACCGACTGGTACCAGGAGACCGGGAAGTCCCAGCCCAGCACGCTGTTCTCGGCCGAGGAGTCGGCGAAGATCGACAGGGTCGAGCCGCCCTGGTCGTAGATCATCCAGAAGACGGCCGCGGCGACGAAGAACCAGATGTACGCGGACATCTTCGACTGCTCGGAGCGGTCGAGATCCTTGTCCCGCTTGATGTTGACCAGCACCATCACCGGGATGATCACACCGAGCAGGGTCAGCGGGACCAGGACCCAGTTCAGGGTGTAGTGGCCGGAGAACCCGACGATCGCGTAGAAGACGACGGCGATGGCGGCCCAGATCGCGGACTTGCGCAGCGTCGAGGCCTTCTCGTCGGCGGACAGCGGCTTCGGGACGACGCTGGAGCGCGCGTCCAGGTGGCGGCTGCCGATCAGGAACTGGACCAGGCCCAGGGCCATGCCGAGCGCGGCGAGCGCGAAGCCCAGGTGCCAGTTGACGTTCTCACCGATGGTGCCGATGATCAGCGGCGCGGCGAAGGCACCCAGATTGATGCCCATGTAGAAGACGGTGAAGCCACCGTCGCGGCGCGGGTCGTCCGGACCGTCGTACAAGTGGCCGACCATCGTGGAGATGTTGGCCTTCAGCAGACCCGAGCCGATGGCGACCAGACCGAGACCGGCGTAGAACGTGCCCGACGAGGGCAGTGCCAGCGTGAGGTGGCCGAGCATGATGACCGCGCCGGCGACGGCGACGGTTTTGCGCGGTCCCCAGACGCGGTCGCCGAACCAGCCGCCCGGCATGGCGAGCAGGTACACCAGCGAGACGTACACCGAGTAGATCGCGGTCGCGCTGGCCGCGTTCAGGTGCAGCCCGCCCGGGGCGACGAGGTACAGCGGGAGCAGAGCCCTCATGCCGTAGTAGGAGAAACGCTCCCACATCTCGGTCATGAAGAGAGTGGCCAGTCCGCGGGGGTGGCCGAAGAAGGTCTTTCCGGAGCCGGGGGTGCCCGGACGGACCGAGTCCTTCGTCAGGCTGGACGCCATGGTCGTTCCTTGCTGGTCGGGACGCATGAGTGGAGCGTTACGCGCCCGGTGGGGGCGGCCGGCACCGGCGCTCGGCGCGTCCACCCCACGCCCACGGGGAGCCCGCTCCGGGTCTCGGAACGGCGGACGGCGACCACCGGGATCCACGCCCCCGCGCAGGGGGCCCGGCCACAGGTCATTCCTTTCCAGGGCTGGTGAGAACCAGCCCGCACACAAAAGAGACCCCCGGCGTCAAGTCGTCGAGCGCCAAGGGTCCCCGCGGTGCTACAGGCGTCCTTTCACCATACGGCAGGACAGTGCCGGATATGGAAGGACTTGAGACACGGATCACAGGTGATCCAGGAACCAGGTCTCACTTTTCAAGGTCCATACCAGGATGACATCTCTGGACCCCAGGTCCAGACCATGATCCCTCGTGTCGCGCGGGGTGAATGTCCGTCATGTCCCTGAGTAAGAGGCCGGGTCGGCCGTCACACCTCTGGCCCCGCCCCGTGCGGACTACCATCGGCTCATGACCCGTGTACTGCTCGCCGAGGACGACGCGTCCATCTCGGAGCCGCTGGCCCGCGCACTGCGCCGGGAAGGGTACGAGGTCGAGGTGCGGGAGGACGGACCGTCCGCGCTCGACGCCGGCCTGCAGGGCGGCGTCGACCTGGTCGTGCTGGACCTCGGCCTGCCCGGCATGGACGGCCTGGAGGTGGCCCGCCGGCTGCGCGCCGAGGGCCACGCCGTGCCGATCCTGATCCTCACCGCGCGCGCCGACGAGGTGGACACCGTCGTCGGCCTGGACGCGGGCGCCGACGACTACGTCACCAAGCCCTTCCGGCTGGCCGAACTGCTCGCGCGCGTCCGGGCCCTGCTGCGGCGCGGCTCCGCCGAGCCCCAGCAGCCGCCGGCCACCCACGGCGTGCGCATCGACGTCGAGTCGCACCGCGCCTGGATGGGCGAGGAGGAGCTCCAGCTCACCGCCAAGGAGTTCGACCTGCTGCGGGTGCTCGTCCGGGACGCCGGCCGGGTCGTCACCCGGGACCAGCTGATGCGCGAGGTCTGGGACACCACGTGGTGGTCGTCGACCAAAACGCTGGACATGCACATCTCCTGGCTGCGCAAGAAACTCGGCGACGACGCGGCCAACCCCCGCTACATCGCCACCGTGCGCGGGGTCGGGTTCCGCTTCGAGAAGAGCTGAACGCCTCTGCTCGACGGGACCCGCGCCGACGCGCTACAGGGCCGCCGACGCCCGTGCCGCATCCCGGGTGCGGGCCGTGAACGGCCGGCCGCGCCGTTCCCCGCACTCCTGGGCGGGGTTGCCCATACCGTCTCGTAGCGTCACCGTCCGGAGATCCCTGTGCGCCGCCGTCTGATCCAGTCCACCCTCGCCGTGGTCCTCGTCGTGATCGCCGTCTTCGGCGTGTCGCTGGTCATCGTCGAGACGCGCACGATCAGCAACAGCGCGCAGGAGCGGGTCGAGCTGGAGGCGGCGCGGCTCGCCAGCATCGTGGACAGCCGGCTGCTGGGCGCGGGGACCGTCGACGCGGAGGTGCTCCGCGACCAGGTCACCCACGACCGCTACGCCGTGATCCGCATCCCCGGGCAGCGGGCCATCGAGGTCGGCACCCGGCCCGAGGGCGACGTCATCCGCGGCCGGGCGCGGGGCGAGGAGGGCGAGACGGTCGTCATCGAGGAGCCGCGCTCCTCCGTGACGCGCGAGGTCGGCCGCACCCTGCTGATCATCGGGCTGGTGGCGCTGCTCGCGGTGATCGCCGCGGTACTCCTCGCCATCCGCCAGGCCAACCGGCTCGCCTCCCCCCTCACCGACCTCGCCGAGACCGCCGAACGCCTCGGCTCCGGCGACCCGCGCCCCCGCCACAAGCGCTACGGCGTCCCCGAGCTGGACCGGGTCGCCGACGTCCTCGACGCCTCCGCCGAACGCATCGCCCGTATGCTCACCGCCGAGCGACGCCTCGCCGCCGACGCCTCCCACCAGCTGCGGACGCCCCTGACCGCGCTCTCCATGCGGCTGGAGGAGATCACCGTCACCGACGACCCGGAGACGGTGAAGGAGGAGGCGACCATCGCGCTCACCCAGGTGGAGCGCCTCACGGACGTGGTCGAGCGCCTGCTGACGAACTCCCGCGACCCCCGCACCGGCTCCGCCGTCACCTTCGACCTCGACGAGGTCATCCAGCAGCAGCTCGCCGAGTGGCGCCCCGCCTACCGCAGCGCGGGCCGGGCGATCGTCAGCTCCGGCAAGCGCCACCTCCAGGCGGTGGGCACCCCGGGCGCGGTCGCCCAGGTGCTGGCGGCCCTGATCGAGAACTCCCTCATGCACGGCGGCGGCACCGTCGCCCTGCGCACCCGCGTCACCGGCAACCAGGCCGTCATCGAGGTCACCGACGAGGGCCCCGGCGTCCCCGCCGACCTCGGCGCCCGCATCTTCGAGCGGGCCATCAGCGGCCGCAACTCCACCGGCATCGGCCTCGCCGTCGCCCGCGACCTCGCCGAGGCCGACGGCGGCCGCCTGGAGATGCTCCAGGCCCAGCCCCCGGTCTTCGGCCTGTTCCTGTCCCGGACGGCTCCGCAGAAGAAGACGCCCGCCGCGGACGAGCCGACGGTGCGCTGAGCTGCGGGTGCGCTGAGGCACCGGTCACGTGGTGTGCCGGTCACGTAGGCGCCGGTGGCGTGCCGCTCACGTGGCGTGCCGGTCACGTGGTGTGCCGCTCACGTGGTGTGCCGGTCACGTGGTGTGCCGCTCACGTGGTGTGCCGGTCACGTGCTGTGCCGCTCACGTGGTGTGCCGGTCACGTGGTGCGCAGGTGAGGTGCCGGCGCCGCTCAGCTCACCCGCTGCGTCGGCTGCGGCTGCCGCGACTCCGCCGCCAGCACCGACTCCGCCCCCGCCACGGCCCCCCGCACGGGAATCGCCCGGAACACCCACGTCCGGTACGACCAGAATCGGAACAGCGTGGCGACACCGATGCCGAGGAACTTGAACACGTTGCTCTGGAGCCGGCCGTCCCACCCGAAGCCGTACGTGGCCAGGAACAGCAGCCCGTTCTCGATGACCAGTCCCACCGCGCTGAACAGCAGGAACAGGGTCAGCTCACGCGTCCGCCCGCTCTTGTCGCGCTCGCGGTACGCGAAGTAGCGGAACCCGACGTAGTTGCAGACGATGGCGACGACGGTCGCGATGACGCTGGCCCGCACCACCGGCAGATCGGTGGTGTGCCGCACGAGGTTGAACACGGCGAGGTTGACCAGGAGGCCCGCTCCGCCCACGGCGCCGAACCGGGCGAGCTCGCGGGCCATTCTCCGCAGCCGCCCATCCCCCGCGGAACCATCCGAGGAACCTTGTGCCATGGCCGTACAGGCCCCCGTCCGGGTGTCGGTTTCGTCAACCCAGCCATGCTAACCACCCCCCTGACAGGTTTCCTGTGGTGCGTCTCACGAGGCCTGTGAGCGGGCCGCCGGAGTGCCGCCGGAGTGCCGGGGGAGGACCGGGGCAAGACCGGGGGAACGGCGGCGGAGGGCCTCCGGGAGAGGCGCGCAATCCGGTCGTCCGGCGTGGCCGATACCCTAGGGGCGTGACATTCCCGGTAGTCGGCATGGTCGGCGGGGGTCAGCTCGCTCGGATGACACACGAGGCGGGCATCCCGTTGGGCATCAGGTTCAAGCTCCTCAGTGACACTCCCCAGGATTCCGCGGCCCAGGTGGTGAGCGATGTCGTCGTAGGCGACTACCGCGACCTGGACACCCTGCGTGACTTCGCGCGGGGGTGCGATGTGATCACCTTCGATCACGAACACGTACCCACCGAGCACCTACGGGCCCTGGAGGCGGACGGCATCCCCGTCCGCCCGGGCCCCGAGGCGCTCGTGCACGCCCAGGACAAGGGCGTGATGCGCGCGAAGCTCACCGAGATCGGTGTGCCGTGCCCGCGCCACCGCCTCGTGAGCGACCCGCAGGACGTGGCGGCCTTCGCCGCCGAGGGCGAGGGATTCCCCGTCGTCCTCAAGACCGTCCGCGGCGGCTACGACGGCAAGGGCGTGTGGGTCGTCGACTCCGTCGAGGAGGCCGCCGACCCCTTCCGGGCCGGCGTGCCGGTCCTCGCCGAGGAGAAGGTCGACTACGTGCGCGAACTCGCCGCCAACGTCGTCCGCTCCCCGCACGGCCAGGCCGTCGCCTACCCGGTGGTGGAGTCCCAGCAGGTCAACGGCGTCTGCGACACGGTCATCGCCCCGGCGCCCGGCCTCGACGAGGCCCTCGCGCTCCAGGCCGAGCGGATGGCCCTGACCATCGCCAAGGAACTCGGCGTCGTCGGCCACCTCGCCGTGGAGCTGTTCCAGACCCGCGACGGCCGCATCCTCGTCAACGAGCTCGCGATGCGCCCGCACAACTCGGGCCACTGGTCCATGGACGGCGCGGTCACCAGCCAGTTCGCCAACCACGTCCGCGCCGTCCTCGACCTGCCGCTGGGCGACCCGCGCCCGCGCGCCCCGTGGACGGTCATGGTCAACGTCCTCGGCGGCGACTACCCGGACATGTACTCCGCGTACCTGCACTGCATGGCCCGCGACCCCCAGCTCAAGATCCACATGTACGGCAAGGACGTGAAGCCCGGCCGCAAGGTCGGCCACGTCAACACCTACGGCGACGACCTGGACGACGTGCTGGAGCGCGCCCGTCACGCTGCCGGCTACCTGAGAGGCACGATCACCGAATGAGCCCTGTCGTAGGCATCGTCATGGGATCGGACAGCGACTGGCCCGTCATGGAGGCCGCCGCCAAGGCCCTCGACGAGTTCGAGATCGGCTACGAGGTCGACGTCGTCTCCGCGCACCGCATGCCGCGCGAGATGGTGACGTACGGCGAGCAGGCGGCCGACCGGGGACTGAAGGTGATCATCGCGGGGGCCGGCGGCGCCGCCCACCTCCCCGGCATGCTCGCCTCCGTCACCCCGCTGCCGGTCATCGGCGTGCCCGTGCCGCTGAAGTACCTCGACGGCATGGACTCCCTGCTGTCGATCGTGCAGATGCCGGCCGGTGTGCCGGTCGCCACGGTCTCCGTCGCCGGCGCCCGCAACGCCGGCCTGCTCGCCGCCCGCATCCTGGCCGCCCACGACGAGGACCTCCTGGCCCGGATGCGCGACTTCCAGCAGGACCTCAACGACCAGGCCACCGAGAAGGGCAAGCGGCTGCGCGCCAAGGTCGAGGGCTCCGGCAACGGCTTCGGCTTCGGGAAGTGACGTCCGTGGCCAGGCTGGAGGAGGCCCGCGAACTGCTGCGCGAGTTCCCGGTCGTCGACGGGCACAACGACCTGCCCTGGGCGCTGCGCGAGCAGGTCCGCTACGACCTCGACGCCCGGGACGTCGCCGTCGACCAGCGCGCCCACCTGCACACCGACATCCCCCGCCTGAGGGCGGGCGGCGTCGGCGCCCAGTACTGGTCGGTGTACGTGCGCGCGGACCAGCCCGGCGCGGTCCCGGCGACCCTGGAGCAGATCGACTGCGTACGGCGGCTCATCGACCGCCACCCCGGCGACCTGCGCGCCGCCCTCACCGCCGCCGACGTCGAGGCGGCCCGCGCGGAGGGCCGTATCGCCTCCCTCATGGGCGCCGAGGGCGGCCACTCCATCGCCAACTCCCTGGGCACCCTGCGCGGCCTGTACGCGCTCGGCGTGCGCTACCTGACGCTCACCCACAACGACAACGTCGACTGGGCGGACTCCGCGACCGACGAGCCGAGGGCCGGCGGGCTGACGGCGTTCGGCCGCGAGGTCGTGCGGGAGATGAACCGGCTCGGCATGCTCGTCGACCTCTCCCACGTGGCGGCGACGACGATGCGGGACGCGCTGGACGCGTCCTTGGCGCCGGTGATCTTCTCCCACTCCTCCGCACGGGCCGTCTGCGACCACCCGCGCAACATCCCGGACGACGTCCTGGAGCGGCTGCCCGCCAACGGCGGCGTCGCGATGGTGACGTTCGTGCCGAAGTTCGTGCTCCAGGCGGCCGTGGACTGGACGGCCGACGCCGAGGAGAACATGCGCGCCCACGGCTTCCACCCGCTGGACACCACCGCGCGGGCCATGGAGGTCCACCGCGCCTTCCAGGAGCGCCGGCCGCGCCCGACCGCCACGGTCGCCACGGTCGCCGACCACCTGGACCACATGCGCGAGGTGGCCGGCGTCGACCACCTCGGCATCGGCGGCGACTACGACGGCACGGCCTTCACCCCCGAGGGCCTGAACGACGTCTCCGGCTACCCGAACCTCATCGCCGAACTCCTCGACCGCGGCTGGTCCAAGGCCGACCTCGCCAAGCTGACCTGGCAGAACGCGGTCCGGGTGCTGGGCGCGGCGGAGGACGTGGCCCGCGGCCTGAAGGCGACGCGCGGCCCGTCGAACGCGACGATCGAGTCGCTGGACGGCTGACCCGGCCCGCGCGGGGCGGACCGGCCGGCACGTCCGGCCGCCGCCCCGCTCACGGACGCCGGTGACGGGACCCGTACCCGGGACCCGTACCCGGGACCCCGGGTACGCCGCCCGTACCACCGGCCTCCGCTCACCGGCGCCCGCTCACGGATGCTCGATCCGGCACAGGCAGAACGGGTGCCCCGCCGGATCGGCGTACACCTGGAAGTCCTTCTTCTCCCGGTCCTCCAGGTCCAGGGGCCGCGCGCCCAGCGCCACCACCCGCTCGTGCGCCGCGTCGACCTCCTCCCAGGTGGCACCGGCGTCGAGGTCGAGGTGGAACTGCTGCGCGTTGCGGTCGCCCCGCGGCCACTCGGGCGGGGTGAGGTCCGCCACCTGCTGGAAGGAGAGCCGGGGGCCTCCGGGCACCTCCAGGACGACCCAGTCGTCCCCCTCCTCGGCCTCCGGCGTGCCGCCCAGCACGGCCGCGTAGAAGCCGGCGAGCGCGTGCGGGTCGGGGCAGTCGAGCACGACGGAACGGACACGGGCGACGGGTGCCATGGGCAGCCTCCTCGATGGCCGGCGGACGGACGAGGACACGGGTACCCAGCCGTGCGCGCTCCGTAACCCACCGGGGGTTCACACCGCACGGACCACCCGGGTGCGGCAGAATGCACGCGTACGCCGGTTCGGCCGACTGAGCCTCGGCCGAACCGGCGTCGTCCGTACCGTCACGGCGGGGACGAGCGGCGGGTCCCGTCAGGCGGTCGGGCGGCCCATCGCCCGGTACGTCCAGCCGGCCTTCCGCCACAGCTGCGGGTCGAGCGCGTTGCGCCCGTCGAGGAGCACCCGGGCGGTCGCGACCTCCCCGAGCACCGCCGGGTCGAGCTCACGGAACTCCCGCCACTCGGTGAGGTGCAGGACGACGTCGGCGCCCCGCACCGCCTCCAGAGCCGTGTCGGCGTAACCGAGGGTGGGGAAGACCCGGCGGGCGTTCTCCATGCCCTTCGGGTCGTAGACGGTCACCTGACCGCCCTGGAGGTGGATCTGGCCGGCCACGTTCAGCGCCGGCGAGTCGCGGACGTCGTCCGAGTCCGGCTTGAACGTCGCGCCGAGCACGGCGACCCGGCGGCCCAGGAAGGGTCCGCCGCCCAGGGCCTGCCGGGCCAGCTCCACCATCTGCCCGCGCTGGCGCATGTTGATCGAGTCGATCTCGCGCAGGAAGGTCAGCGCCTGGTCGGCGCCCAGCTCGCCGGCGCGCGCCATGAACGCCCGGATGTCCTTGGGCAGGCAGCCGCCGCCGAAGCCGATCCCCGCCCGCAGGAACTTCTTGCCGATCCGGTCGTCGTGCCCGATCGCCTCCGCCAGCTTGGCGACGTCGCCGTCGGCGGCCTCGCAGACCTCGGCCATGGCGTTGATGAAGGAGATCTTGGTGGCGAGGAAGGAGTTCGCCGCGGTCTTCACCAGCTCGGCGGTCGGGAAGTCGGTGACGACGAACGGCGAGCCCTCGCCGATCGGCGTGGCGTACACCTCCCGCAGCACCTTCTCGGCCCGCTCGCTGCGCACGCCGACGACGATCCGGTCCGGGTGCAGCGTGTCCCGCACGGCGTAGCCCTCGCGCAGGAACTCCGGGTTCCACGCCAGCTCGGCGTCCGCACCGGCCGGGGCCAGCCCGGCGATGGTGCGGGCGAGCCGGTCGGCGGAGCCCACGGGCACGGTCGACTTGCCGACGACGAGGGCCGGCCCGTGCAGATGCGGGGCCAGCGAGGCGATCGCGGACTCGACGTACGACATGTCGCAGGCGTACTCGCCGTGCTTCTGCGGCGTGTTGACGCACACGAAGTGGACGTCGCCGAAGGCGCCGACCTCCGCCCAGTCCTGGGTGAAGCGCAGCCGCCCGGTGGACCCCTCGAAGCCCGGGACGTGCCGGCGCAGCAGCTCCTCCAGACCCGGCTCGTACATCGGGGTCTCGCCCCGCTCCAGCATCTCGATCTTCTCGCGCACGACGTCGAGCGCGAGGACCTCGAAGCCCAGCTCGGCCATGGCCGCGGCGTGCGTGGCGCCGAGATAACCGGTGCCGATCACGGTGATCTTGAGGGCCATGGGGGCAGCTCCTGGGCTGGACGGGGATCAGGATGGCGCGCCCGAGCATAGCCGGGGCGTGGGAGAGCCTCTCACCGGGCAGTTCTCCCATGCCGTTCCCCCTGTCGCCAAGCTCACGTGACACTCCTGTGAGCGGCCCCCTAAACTTTGAGTTACTTAACGGTAATTAGCGAGATCACCCCAGTGTTTTGGAGCGTGAGAGACCTTGGCCGGATCGGCTGACTTCGACCTGTACCGCCCGTCCGAGGAGCACGACATGCTCCGCGACGCCGTCCGCTCACTGGCCGAGGCGAAGATCGCGCCGTACGCCGCCGCGGTGGACGAGGAGGCCCGCTTCCCCCAGGAGGCCCTCGACGCGCTCGTCGCGAACGACCTGCACGCCGTGCACGTACCCGAGTCGTACGGCGGCGCGGGTGCCGACGCGCTCGCCACGGTGATCGTGATCGAGGAGGTCGCCCGCGCCTGTGTGTCGTCCTCGCTCATCCCCGCGGTGAACAAGCTGGGCTCCCTGCCGGTGATCCTCTCCGGCTCCGAGGACCTGAAGAAGCGGTACCTGACCCCGCTCGCCAAGGGCGACGCGATGTTCTCCTACTGCCTCTCCGAGCCGGAGGCCGGCTCGGACGCGGCCGGCATGAGGACCAAGGCGGTCCGCGACGGCGACCACTGGATCCTCAACGGCGTCAAGCGCTGGATCACCAACGCGGGCGTCTCCGAGTACTACACGGTCATGGCGGTGACGGACCCGGAGAAGCGCTCGAAGGGCATCTCCGCCTTCGTCGTCGAGAAGTCCGACCCGGGCGTCTCCTTCGGCGCCCCGGAGAAGAAGCTCGGCATCAAGGGGTCCCCGACCCGCGAGGTCTACTTCGACAACGTCCGCATCCCCGCCGACCGCATGATCGGCGAGGAGGGCACCGGCTTCGCCACGGCGATGAAGACCCTCGACCACACCCGCATCACCATCGCCGCCCAGGCCCTCGGCGTCGCCCAGGGCGCCTTCGACTACGCCAAGGGCTACGTCCAGGAGCGCAAGCAGTTCGGCCGGCCGATCGCCGACTTCCAGGGCATCCAGTTCATGCTCGCCGACATGGCCATGAAGATCGAGGCCGCCCGCCAGCTCACCTACGCCGCCGCGGCCAAGTCCGAGCGCGGCGACAGCGATCTCACCTTCCAGGGCGCCGCGGCCAAGTGCTTCGCCTCGGACGTGGCGATGGAGGTCACCACCGACGCCGTCCAGCTCCTCGGCGGCTACGGCTACACCCGCGACTACCCGGTCGAGCGCATGATGCGCGACGCCAAGATCACACAGATTTATGAGGGCACGAATCAAGTACAGCGGATCGTGATGGCCAGGAACCTGCCATAAGGCTCTCCAAGGCGCTGTCGCCCTCCGCCCGCCCGTCCTCGGACCTGCGGGCGGAGGGCGAAGTACGTACGCCGCCCGGCCCGCGCACTGCCGCAGCTCGAACCAGGTGACCTTCCCGTCGCTCGCGGGAGCGGTGTGACTGCCCCAGGCATGGGCGCACCGGCTGACGAGCAGCAGGCCGCGCCCGCCCTCCCCTTCGCTGTTTCCATCCGCCGGACACGGCAGTACGTCACTGCCGTCCCGCACGCTGACGTGAAGCGTACCGTCGTCCCAGCGCACGTCCACGGCTGCGGGCCCGCTGGCATAGCGGTACGCGTTGGCACACAACTCGCTGGTCAGCAGTTCGGCGGTGTCGGCGAGGCCGGGCAGGGAGTGGCGGGTGAGGATCGTGCGGACGGTACTGCGTGCGACGCCGGAGCCGATGGCGTGGTGGGGGAGGGTGAGCTGGTACTCCCAGGAGCCGTCGGAGAGCGGGGCAGGACGCTGTCTCATCGTTGAACTTCTCTCTCTGAACAGACAGTTGGAACACGCCCACTCACGCGGTGGCTCTGCCGGCCACCGCATGGAGTGCGGAGGCGGTGCCTTCCGGGGGCCGTGAGAGGTGTGGGGGAGCGCTCGGTGTACGACGTTAGCGATGCGGAAAGGAAAGGTGCAGTGTTCCCCCTTGGAATGACTCTTTCTGGTTAAGTGACCCGTTCCTCCAGTGAGTCGGCGGCGGAACTGCTAGGACGTTCCGTATGCCGCCACGGAAGAACCCGACCATCCGCCAGAAACGCCTGGGCGCCGAGCTGCGGAAGCTGCGTGAAGGAGCCTGCCTGTCGATCGACGCGGCCGCCCAAGTACTGGAGTGTGGCAAGGCGAAGATCAGCCGGATCGAGACGGGCCTGAACGGCATCCGCGCCGCTGAGCTCAAGGCGCTGCTGCAGGCTTACGGCGTGACGGACGACCGCCTTGGCCAAGCGCTGGCCGACATGGCGCGCGAAGGGCGCCGGCGCAATTGGTGGAACCGTTACGGCGATGTCCTCAGTGGGGGATTCGCCGACTTGATCGAGATGGAGTCGAAGGCGGATGACCTGCGCTCCTGGGAGACCATTCTGGTCCCCGGTCTGTTGCAGACCCCGGAGTACATGCGGGTGCTCTTCAGGCGGGGCCGCCTCGGTGTACCTGATGACGAACTGGAGGAACACGTACGCGGACGGATGCTCCGCCAGAGAGTCCTGGACGACGGCGAACGGGCGCCGGAACTCCAGGTCGTCCTCTATGAGGCCGTGCTGCACGGCAGGTTCGGCGGGCCGGAGGTGATGCGGGACCAGCTTGCCCACCTCATCTGTATGGCCCAGCGAGAGCACGTGACGGTCCAGGTGCTGCCGTACACGACAGACTCACACCGAGGCGTGAACGGCCCCTTCGGTATCGTGGGTCTGCCGGACCCCGAGTCGGATGTAGTGCGAACCGAGACTGCTGTCTCCACCTTGTACGTGGAAGACGACGATCAAGTAGCTGCGTATAAACTCATGTTCGACCAGCTGAGGGCTGCGGCCCTTGGTCCCGGGCCGTCGCTGAACCTCATCCGGAGCCTGGCTCAGCGGCTCTGAGCGGGAGCGAGGTGCACGTGCAGGAACGCAAGTGGCAGAAGTCCAGCTTCTCCGGTGACGACGCCAACCGGGACTGCGTGGAAGTCACCGCCGCTCCCGATGCACTGCTGCTGCGTGAGTCCGACGCACCGGCCACCGTACTTCGCACTACACCGGCCTGCCTGCATGCCCTACTGCGGTCTCCGCTCTGTGAGCGATTGACGGAAACGGTCCTGTAAAGAGATCTGTCAGCCGACGGGACAGGCCAGCTCCGGTATTGATCGGTTGGGGGAGCAGGTCACCAGTGCCAGTGACAGATACGAGGGACGTTCGAGGTAGAAGCCGAGTGACACATCAGCTCCTGAACCGAGTCGCTCTGCAACGGAGTTGATCAGCGTCGCCAGATGGGTGGTGTCGCGGTCCCTGTCGCAGGTGAACCGGGGCGCGTACTCGGCCAACCGTTCTGCGAGCCACGATGCTGCTTCCTTCGCCTCATCCCACGTGCCGCGAATCAAGGAACGGGGTTTGACCAGCCAGTACGCCGTTTCCAGTGGTGGCAGATCAGAGGTGGGGAACTCTGCGGCTACCTCGCGGTACCGCTGAATCAGGTCCGGTCTGCTTCCGGCAGGGGGCGGCTCAGGATGCGGGGGCCGTCGTAGCGCTTCCTGGTCGAAGCGCTCTTTCGGGCCGGTCCACAGATAGCCGTGGTGGTGCACGAGTCGTTCCCGTTCCGAGAGGTGCCGGCCGGACCGGGCCCAGGGACGGGGGACGGACCCGGCCCGGCCGGCGTGAGGGGAGGATCAGAGGTTCAGGCCGAAGCGCGCCGGGTCGATACCGGCCGCGTCCAGTTCCTCCGTGGTGAACCGCAGCGGCTGCGCGTCGGGCCGCTTGCTGTCACCGAGGGCCCAGGCGCCGCCGCCGATGCGGGCCAGGGTCACGCACCCCTCGGTGCAGGGGCCGCCGCACGCCTGGACGAACGAGGCCCCGTTGATGTCGAGCGCGTACAGATCACTTCCGTTCAGCATCACTGCACCTTCCTGCTCAACTGATCGCGGTCATGACTGACCGCCGCCGCCCAAACCGGGCGGGAGTTCAGGGATTCCACCGCCGGAGTGGGCCGCTACTCGGCGCGAACGACCATGGCGAACGAGGTCCGGATGCGCCGGAAACCGGCGTGCCCGGACCGGCCTGTGTGGCTCATGCACTCCACGTCGACGGATGCCGAGTCATCGGCGGGAGTGGCCTTCCAACCGCAGTGCAGACACTCGGCTTTGAACGTCACGTCCGTGTCGGGATGCTCGGTGATCCGGTGCATGACGTACCGCATGGCCGCTCTGACGCTCACAGCCCACCCCTACGGCTCCGTGCGTTGGCTGCGGCGACTCTGCTGCGCAGTCCCTCTGACGGGCTGTTCGGCGGGGGCTTGTAGTCAGGGCACTTCGGGTTCCCGCACTCACACCGAGGCCAGTGCAAATCCGAACTCGGCGCCAGGTCCGCCCCTTCGGGGCCAGGGTCGCTCTTTCGCACCATGAGCACGCCACCGACGCCGAACGTTCCGGAAAGACGAGAGAGAAACTGTCGGGCCTCACTGCTGCCAAGATGATCAGCCGCTTCGGTCCTCTGTGCCCTGCTGTCGCTCACCATGGCCCCCATCTTCGGCGGGTCACGATCGCGCCTCTAGCCTGTTTCCTGTTCCCGCAAAAAGTCGTTACGGATAGCTTCGATCAGATCCCGCATTTCGTCACCGGCCACCGCGAATCGCTCGAATCCTTCGAACTTGTCAACGTAGAGAATCACATCTCGCGGGTCCGTAACGACGACTTCGGCATGGACGGTTTCAACGGTCACCATGCGGTCGTCACGGATGACGAAGGCATGATTTGCGATGTCGTGTTGCTGAACCCGCAGAGGGACATCTGGGCTTCCAGAGCCTTGGCGGCCTGCTGGCCCTTGTGGACTCCGATCCGCTTGAGCAGGCGCCACGCCGTCGCCTCCGTCGCTGACGCGCGTGCGGCTTCCGTGTACTCCGCCTTGACCTCGTCCGAGACGCCGATGGCGGTCAGGATGCGCTCTACGTCCGTCGCGCTGGGTGCGAGCTTCGCGTTCTCGATTTTGGAGAGCTTGGACGGGGACATGAGTGCGCTGCGGGCCACCGCCTTGGCTTCCTTGCCGGATGCCACTCGCAGCGCCCGCAGCGCGGCCCCAAGCTGTGCTCTGTTCACGCCCCGTACTTGGCCCACCATTCGGTGAACGGTTCCGCGTGCGCGAGAGCCGCATCACGGTACCGTGTGAATTCCGCTGTGCGTTCCGGCGGTAGCACTTCCGAACCCAGGTACTCTCCGCTTCCGTCGTAGTTCATCACGGCCACGGATTCGGAGTCGAAGAACCAGAAATCCGGAACGTTCTCCAAGGGGTTGGGCTTGTCGGTGATGTCGAGTATGAAGAACTCTTCACCCCCGCTCACGTTCTTGTGGTGGCCCCAGCCGAGTTCGAATCTAAGATAGTTCGTCAGTGGGCGGGACAGGATATGGACCCGGTATACCCGCTTCCCCTTTCCGGTGTGCGAGCGTAGTTCTTCGACCCATCCCGCGTTGTAGTCGTCCGGCTGTGGCTCCCCGGCCAGGAATGCCTGGTAGGCGTCGATGCTCCCGGACTTGCTGTAGTCGTCCAGGGTCTCCAGTCGGAATGCCTCGCGTTCGAAGGTGCCGAAGAGGTCGCCGAGGGTCCTAGATGAGGTTGTCACGGATGGCCTTCTGAATCAGTTCCACCGGGATCTCGACCAGGGTTTCGTGCGAGGGAATCTGAAGCCCGTGATCGGTTGGCGTCTCGCCCTGTACCAGGAGGGTGCCGCGATCCGTGGAGTAGATCGTCGGGCAGTCCTTGATGTCGCACGTGCTGACCAGCTTGGTGACCTTCATGGTCTGGGTTCCCCTCTCCCGTGCCGCTGCCAGTACCCCGCATCTGGGTTGATGCTCCCGAGGGCCGGGCGTACCGGTCAAGCGATCACGGTTGACGGAACGGGAAACCGCGTAACCTGCGCCGGGCCTGCTCGTATACCGCGCGACTGGCGGAGGTGCCTCCAGCGCACCTTCTGTCTGCGGAGACCCTTGACGATCATGGGGAAATGCTGGGGAGACCCCCTCTCGGAGGGGTGTTCGCACAGGTCAGAGCCGTATGGCCTATAAAGCACCCAGATCTACGAAGGCACGAACCAGGTCCAGCGGATCGTGATGGCCAGGAACCTGCCATAAGGCTCTCCAAGGCGCTGTCGCCCTCCGCCCGTCTTCGGACCTGCGGGCGGAGGGCGAAGTACGTACGCCGCCCGGCCCGCTCACTGCCGCAGCTCGAACCAGGTGACCTTCCCGCCCCTCGCGGTGCGCCACTTCGCCCTCAACGGCACCGACCGCCGCAGCCGTGCCGAGCAGAACGCGGCCATCGCCGCCTACGTCCGCCGGCGCGATGCCCGCGCCGAACCGAACGCGGACTTCGCCTCCGACTCACCGATCCGATCACGGACCGGCCAGCCGGCCAAGGCCGCCGCTTGGCGGGCCAATCGCCGCCGATGGCGGCCCTGTTGTGGCCGTCGGTCCCATCAAGTAGGGTCCCCCGACGTGAACACCGGACCGGCGCCACGCCACGCACGGATCGGCCACCCGGTGGAGGCCTGATCGCACGGCGGGTGCGCAGAACGCACCCCCTCAGTTCGGCACGCGGACCTCCCGGCACTCGCGCACCGCGAGTCCGTTTTCCGCGTCGAACAACAAAGAGGTCAGCCGAATGACAGCCACGCTCAACCACACCATCATCGCCGCCAAGGACCGCAACGAGTCGGCCCGGTTCTTCCGGGAGTTGCTGGAACTGCCGGAAGCACCGTCCTGGGGCCCGTTCACCAACGTCCAGCTCGCCGACGGCGTGCTGCTGCAGTTCGCCGAGCCGCCGGTGGAGATCCAGATGCAGCACTACGCGTTCTTGCTCGACGACGAGCTGTTCGACCGCCCGTATCGGCGGCTGCGTGATCGCGGCATCGAGCACTGGGCCGATCCGCAGATGCGCCGTCCAGGCGAGATCAACAACGAGCACGGTGGTCGAGGCGTGTACTTCAAGGACCCCGCCGGCCACGCGATCGAGCTGATCACCCGCCCGTATCTGTAACCGGCTCGCATGGACCGGGGCTGCCGGGAGGCCCCTTCCAGGAGGGGGGCGCCGTAACGGTTTCCGGCCGGTGTCGGGCCCTCCGGGGTGTCTGACCTGCGGGCGGGCGGCCTCCGGCGGTGCGCCGGGGACCGCCCGCGCCGTCGTCCGATGGCGCGGGACGGCGGGGAGGCGTACCACAGAAGGGCGCGCGGGGTCCGTCCGGGCCCCGGCCCGTCACTCTCCGCAGGAGGAGTCATGACCGAGCCCGGAACCATGACCGCCATGAGCAAGGAGATGCAGGACTGCGTCGAGGCGTGCATGTCCTGCCACGGCGTGTGCGAGGAGACCATGAGCGCCTGCCTGCAGATGGGCGGCCAGGCCCAGATGCAGATCATGCGCGCGCTGATGGACTGCTCCGAGACGACCCGCATGTGCGCCGACATGATGATGCGCCGCTCGCCCATGTCGGCCGAGATGTGCGCGATGTGCGCCAAGGCGTGCGAGATGTGCGCCGAGGCGTGTAGCGCCATGCCGGACGACGCCGGCATGGCGCGCTGCGCCGACGCCTGTCGCCGCTGCGCCGAGATGTGCCGCGCGATGGCGGGCGCCTCGATGTGACGCGGCCGGACGGCACGTGAGGGCACCCCTCGGGGTGCCCTCGTCGTGTGTGCCCGGGGATCGGCACGGCCGCCGGCTCAGGCGAACAGCGGCTCCAGCGCCCGCTCCAGGTCGTCCGGTCCGCGGAAGTGCACGGCGGTCATGCCCAGCGCCGCGGCCGCCTCGACGTTCTCCAGCGTGTCGTCCACGAACAGGCACCGCTCGGGCCGTACGCCCGCCCGCTCGGCGCCCAGCGCGAGGATGCGCGGGTCGGGCTTGGCGAGGCCGACGCGGGCGCTGCTGACGACGTGGTCGGCGAGTCCGGCCAGGCCGAGGGCGTCGAGGTCCTGCTCCAGGCCGAGCGTGGCGTTGGAGACGAGGACCACCGGCACCCGGGCCCGGGCGCGGTGCAGCAGGGTCACCACGGTCTCGTCGGCGCGGAAGGGCGACTCCAGCAGGGCGGTGCCGAGGGCCCAGCCCGTCTCCTCGTCCACCAGACCGGCCAGGCCGCGGGCGATGGACTCCACCCACTCCTGCTCCGTGATCCGGCCCAGCAGCAGCGGTCCGACGGCCTCGGGGGCGAACGCCACCTTCTTGGTCGTGCCCTCCGCCAGGCCGGCGGCCCGCTCCAGCGCCTCCAGGTGGGAGGAGTCGAAATGCCGCACCACGTTGTCGATGTCGCACAGGACCGCGGCGAACGGCGGTCTGGCTCCGGGGGCGTCAGTCACCCGACACCGTCACCTTCTCGTCGTTCTTCAGCTGGTCGACCAGCTGCTTCACCTTCGTCTCGTCCCAGACCAGGTTGCCGCCGGTGGAGCCGGAGATCGGCATGTTCATGGACTTGCCGTCGCCGCTGTTGACGCCCTTCATCGCGAAGAACATGGACGCCAGGTCGTACAGGCCCATGTCCTTGTCGACGATCAGGGAGTCGAGGCCCGCGCCCATGGTGGGGTACAGCTTGAACGGGTTGAGGACCGTGCCCGGTGTGGCCACCTGGTTGGCGAGGGCCGCGAGGAACTTCTGCTGGTTCTTCGTGCGGTCGAGGTCGGAGCCCGCGAGCGCGTACCGGGTGCGGACGAAGGCGAGGGCCTCCTCGCCGTTCAGGGTCTGCTTGCCCTTCTTGAAGTCCGCCCCGGACTTGGTGTCCTTGATGTCCTGCGGGATGTCCATCTCGACCCCGCCGACGGCGTCCACGATGTTCGCGAAGCCGGCGAAGCCGATCTCCACGTAGTGGTCTATGCGCAGGCCGGTGTTGAACTCGACGGTGCGCACGAGCAGTTCGGGCCCGTCCTCGGCGTAGGCCGCGTTCAGCTTCACGTGCCGGCCCGTGCCCTCGTAGGTCTTGCCGGACTCCGAGCCCACGAAGGTCGGGATCTCCACGTCCGAGTCGCGCGGCAGGGAGATGAGCGTGTCGCCGTTGGAGCCGGTGTGCAGGATCATCATCGAGTCCGTGCGCTTGCCGTCGGCGGAGCCGGTGTGCAGCTCCTTCTTCTCCTCCGCCGACATGCCCTCACGGCTGTCGGAGCCGACGATCAGGTACGTGGTGCCCTCGCCCTCGTCGGGCCGGTCGATGACCTTCGACAGGTCGACCTCGCGCTGGAGCTTGCCGTCGGCCCAGAAGTAGGTGCCGACCGTCGTCACGACCAGCACGGTCGCGACGGTGATCGAGGTCACCTTGATGCGCCGCCGCCAGTTCGGCGCCGGGCGCGGCCCGCGGCCCCCGCCCGAACCCCCTCCGCCGGGGCCGCCTCCGCCGGGCGGCGTGCCGTAGACCTGGCCCGTGTTGTAGCCGCTGTCGTACCCGGTGCCCCGGGCGTCGGTGAAGTCGCCGTGTCCCTGACCGTCGACGTACGACGGCTGCTGCGGGATGCCGTGGCTCTGCGGCGGGGCGGGCCGGCCGCGGCGGACCTGACGCATGACGCGCGCGCTCTCGGGCCGTGCGCTGGCGCTGCCGCTTCCGTACCGGGTGCCGCGGTTGTCGTCGGACGGTCCCTCGGGCCAATCGTTCATGCGCCCCAGTGTGCAGGGAACGGCCGCATGCCGTACAAGGGCCGTCGGAAAATCGGGGGCCCGCTGTTGCCAAGCTGACACAAAATCCCGGGATGTCCCCCTCACCATAAGGTGGAGGTCATGACAGACCAGGTCACCGCAGTGGACTCGGGCACCCCGGACACCCCGGACACCCCGGATATCCCGGGCAAGCCCACCTCCGTGTTCCGCACCACCCTCAGCCACATCATGACCCACAACGACACCAACCTCCTGGGCACGGTGCACGGCGGTGTGATCATGAAGCTCGTCGACGACGCGGCGGGCGCCGTGGCCGGCCGGCACTCCGGCGGCCCCGCCGTCACCGCGTCCATGGACGAGATGGTGTTCCTGGAGCCGGTCCGCGTCGGCGACCTCGTCCATGTGAAGGCTCAGGTCAACTGGACCGGCCGGACCTCCATGGAGGTGGGGGTACGGGTTCTGGCCGAGCGCTGGAACGAGTCCGCGCCGCCCACCCAGGTCGGTTCCGCCTATCTCGTCTTCGCCGCCGTCGACGCCGACGGCAGGCCGCGCCGGGTGCCCCCGGTCCTGCCGGAGACCGACCGGGACCGCCGCCGCCACCAGGAGGCCCGGATCCGCCGCACCCACCGCCTGGCCCGCCGCCGGGCGATCATGGAACTCCGGGAACGGCGGGCGGCGGAGGGCTTCGAGGACTAGGGCCTCAACACACCTGGCACCCTCCGGGCCGGGGCGGGTCCGTCGTCCCCCCGTCAGGTCAGGAGCAGCCCACCTCGTCCCCCCGTACCACCCCGAACTCGCCCTGGCCCGGGTCCTTGGCGCGGACCCTGCGGACCTCCCGGAAGTCCGCGCCGGCGGTGACCCTCAGCGTCGGTCCGAGGCCGGGGGCGGCGCGCATCTCGCTGCCGGGCAGGGCCGCCGCGAGCGACCGGGCGGAGCGGTCCCAGCGGGGGTCGTAGGTGATGACCGTGCGGCGCGTGGCCCGGTTCGCGGCGGTGGTCGGGCGGCCGCTGGTGCGGAAGCCGGTGGCCGCGAGACCCGCGTCCACCTCCTTGGCCAGACCCACGGTGGTGGTCCCGTTCTCGACGTGGACCCGGATCTGCTGCGGGGCCACCTCGACGCGTACGGCCGTGCCGCGCGCCCGGGGCGCCGCCGCGAGCGGCTTGTCGTCGCGCACGGCCCGGAAGAGGCGCTCGGCCTTCACCGGGTCCCACTTCACCGTCGAGCCGATGCCCTTCACGACGTATCCCATCTGGGCGACGGGGACGGTCGTGAACTCCGACGACGACGGGGAGAAGGTGCGCATGGCGCGGCCGAGGTCGAGGAGTTCGTCGGCGCCGAAGCCGCGGTCCGCCCGCACCGATCCCAGCACGGCCCGCGCCACGTCACGGAACCTCAGCGGGTTGAGCAGGACGCCCGAGGAGGTCGCCTGGTCCACCAGGGCCGCCAGGAAGCGCTGCTGGCGCTTCATGCGCCCGAAGTCGGAGTCGGCGTCGATGTGCCGGGAGCGGACGTACTGGAGGGCCTGGCCGCCCTTGAGGGCGTGCGTGCCGGGCGGCAGGTCCAGGCCGGTGAACCGGTCCTTGAGCGGCCGGGCCGTGCAGATCCGCACCCCGCCGAGGACGTCCACCGTCCGCATGAAGCTGGTGAAGTCGACCTCCAGGTAGTGGTCGATCTTCACGCGGGTCATGTGCTCGACGGTCCGGACGGTCAGCTGCGGCCCGCCCTCCGCGTACGCCGCGTTGATCCTCAAGGGGTGCTGGTGCGTCCGGCCGGTGGCGCGGTCGGTGTGCGGGGGTGTCTGGGCGAAGGAGTCGCGCGGCAGGCTGATCACGCTCGCCCGTTCCCGGTCCTCCGAGATGTGCACGATCATCAGCGTGTCGGTGCAGTGGCAGGGCGCGCCACCCAGGCGGTAGCGCCGGCGCTCCCGCTCGGTGATCTTGTCCCGTCCGTCGGTGCCGACCAGCAGCACGTTCATGCCGTGGCCGGCCCGCGGGCGGTTCTTCATGTCCTTGAAGGGGTCGACGCGGGCGATGTCCGCGTCGAGGCTGCTGACCACGGAGTGGCCGATGCCGGCGGAGGCCAGGATCACGACCGAGAGGGTCATCGTGGCCCGCATGGCCCAGCGGGGACGCTTCCTCCGAAGGGGGAGTGCGGGCGGACGACGCGCGGGCCGGGAGCCGGACGACCGGTGCGGGGTCGGGGACATGCGGGTCACCTCCGGGCGACGGCCGTACGAGGGGGAGCCGTGAGCACCGTAGGCCCATACGATCTGCGGTCCGGGGCAGCACACCCGGCGGGGCGCGAGCCTGTCCCCCGTTCGCGGTAACGTGAGCGTCCTATGAACGCCAAGTCCGACGTGCAGCTCCCCGCCGTGTCCGTCATCATGCCCGTCCTCGACGAGGAGCGGCATCTGCGCGGAGCCGTCCAAGCGATCCTCGCGCAGGAGTACGCCGGCGAGATGGAGGTCGTGATCGCCCTCGGTCCGTCCACGGACCGCACGGACGAGATCGCGGCCGAGCTCGCCGCCGACGACCCGCGCGTGCACACCGTCCCCAACCCGACGGGACGTACGCCCGCCGCGCTCAACGCCGCGATCAAGGCCTCGCGCCATCCGGTCGTCGTCCGCGTCGACGGGCACGGCATGCTCTCCCCGGACTACATCGCCACCGCCGTACGGCTCCTGGAGGAGACCGGCGCGCAGAACGTCGGCGGCATCATGCACGCCGAGGGCGAGAACGACTGGGAGCACGCCGTCGCCGCCGCCATGACCTCGAGGATCGGGGTCGGCAACGCCGCCTTCCACACCGGTGGCCAGGCGGGCCCGGCGGAGACCGTCTACCTCGGTGTGTTCCGGCGTGCGGCGCTGGAGCGGCAGGGCGGCTACAACGAGGAGTTCATCCGCGCCCAGGACTGGGAGCTGAACTTCCGCATACGCGAGGCGGGCGGGCTGATCTGGTTCTCGCCCGAGCTGAAGGTGTCGTACCGGCCGCGGCCGAGCGTCAGGGCGCTCGCCAAGCAGTACAAGGACTACGGCCGCTGGCGGCACGTCGTCGCCCGCTACCACGAGGGCTCCATCAACCTGCGCTACCTCGCCCCGCCGACCGCCGTGTGCGCGATCGCGGCCGGGATCGTGGTGGGCGCGGCCGTCACCCCGCTCGGCTTCGTGATCCCCGGCGGCTACCTCGCGGCGATCGTCGCCGGGTCGGTGCCGGCCGGCAAGGGACTGCCGCTGAAGGCGCGGCTGCGGATCCCCGTGGCCCTGGCCACCATGCACATGTCGTGGGGCTGGGGCTTCCTGACCAGCCCGAGGTCGCTGGCGAGGAAGGTCATCGCCTCCCGCCGCCCGGCGGTCCTGGGCGCCGAGGCGCACTGAGACCGCGGGGCGCACTGAGACCATGGGGGCGCGCTGAGACCGCGGGGCGCGCTGAGACCGCGGGGCGCGCTGGGGCTGCGGGGAGCAATGAGACCGTGGGGCGCACCGATGCCGTGGGGCGCATCGAGGCCGTCGGGCGCACCGGCACCGCGGGGCGCACCGAGGCCTTGGGGCGCCGACGGTCGGCGCCCCACCGGGATCCGGGCTACCAGGTGTAGTCCGGATCCACGTGCATGCACTGGCTGGTGTCGGAGGCGTTCATCGACTCGGCCGACTCGGGCGTCGTGTCGTCCTGCTCCGGCGCCTCGTACGTGGACCCCGACCGCCAGTCCGCGCCGACGTAGAGCGTGATCCCGGTGACGTCGGTGGACTGCACCACCTGGCCCGTCGGGATGCCCAGGGCCTTCGCCACCCGCTCGGCGTCGCCCTGGAGGTCGGCGCTCGGGTAGCGGATCACCGTCGTCTCCTCGGAGGTGGCCGCCGAGGGGTCCGCCACCGCCTGCGTGAAGCCCTCGCCGACCAGCAGCTGCCGCACCGCGGTCGCCCGCCCGCTCGCGGCGCCGAGGGTGTCGGTGTAGGTGCCGTTGTGGACCTGTACGGCGATCTCGTCGTCCGCGGCGGCCGGATCCGTGTCCGTCGGCGACGGGCTCGCGGACGCGGTCGCCTTCGCGGTGCCCTTGCCGTCCAGGGCGATGTCCTCGCGCACCAGCCGGAACAGCTGCGTGGCGTCCTCGGTGGGCTCCACCCGGCTGCCGACGTAGCGGTTGGGCATCGTCGTCATGGTGATGCGCTCGGTGGGCACCTTCTGCAACTCGGTCGCCAGGTCGTACATCTTCTTGATGCTGTCCAGGCCGTCGTCGACGGTGATCGCCTTCGTGGCCGCCTCGGCGAGCCTGCGCAGCGCGTTGGGGTTGGACAGCCTCGCCTCGGAGCGCAGCTGGCGGACCATCGAGTTCATGTACATGTGCTGCGCCTTGGCGCGGGCGAGGTCGCTGCCGTCCTCGAAGCCGTAGCGGGTGCGCAGCCACTGCAGGGCCTGCTCGCCCTTGATGTCGTGCGTGCCCTCCGCCAGCTTCAGTCCGGAGCCCTTGCCGGTGCTGGTGTGCGAGTAGACGTTGGCGTCCACGCACACCGGCACACCGCCGATCGCGTCCGCCATCGACACCACACCGGCGAAGTCGATCATCATGAAGTGGTCGATGTGGATGTCGGTGAGCTTCTCCCAGGTGGCCACCGTGCAGCCCGGGCCGCCGCGCCCGAGCGACTGGTTCGTCATCGTCCGCGTCGTCGTCGCCGCGTACACCTCCCCGTCGTCGGGGTCGGTGCACTTGGGTATGTCCACCAGGGTGTCGCGCGGCATGCTCACCACCGACATGTTGCTGCGGTCCGCCGACACGTGCAGCAGCATCTGCACATCGGCGAGCGGGGTGCCGCCGTAGGTCTCCTTGGCGCCGCCGAGCTTCTGGTTCTCCGCGGTGTCACGGGCGTCCGAGCCGATCAGCAGGATGTTCAGCGCCTTCTGCCCGGCCGCGTTGGTCTTGGTCTCCGCCGCCCGGTCCTTGGCGTCGCCCAGGTTCAGGTCGTCGCTCTTGATGTTGGCGTTGAGGTGCTCGTAGTAGAGGTAACCGGCACCCGCGCCGCCGAGTATCACCAGCGACAGCACCGTCGCCGACCAGCGCAGCACGCGCCGTCTGCGCCGGCCGCGTTCCGGGCCGCGGCCGGATCTGCGCCCGTCGTCGCTGCCGCCCGGACCGCCGTCGCCCGCACCGGACCCGCCGCCGTCACCGTGGTGCCTGTCGCCGTGGTGTCCGTCGCCGCTGCCGTCACCGGCGCCGCCGCCGTGCCCGTCCTCGATCGAGTCCCGGTCCACCGGTGTCGGGGACTTCGCGTCCTCGACTTCGGGAACCTTCCCCCGCACACTGCTCCGCGCCACTTCCCCTGCCCTCCCCGCCGTGCGCCTGACACGGGCCCGTCCCGCGTCACGTCAGACGCTCGACGGGCCCGCAGGGTTACCTACTTGGCGATTACTTGGCGCACTCGACCTTGTCCGCCGTGGACTTCTGGACCGTGTCGGGCACCGTCGTCGAAGCCGTGAGCGAGACACCCGCGCCCTTGAAGTCCTTGCCCAGCGTCAGCGTCATCGTCGGCAGACCCTGGGAGTTGGTGACGCTCTCACCCGGCTTCAGCGCGGTCCCGGAAAGCCCCATGATGGCGGCGAGCTTGCGGGCCTGCGCCGCCTGGTCGGGCGCGTACTCGAGCGTCGTCTTGCTGAGATCCTCGGGTGCGTTGCCCGCGTTCTCGGACTTCGTCACACCCTCATCATTCTGCAGCCAGTTAAGAGTTTCCTGTGCGCTGCCGGCCGGGGCCCCGCCGTTCATGACGCGCACCCGCACCTCGGAGGCCGCGGACTGCGTGCCCTCGAGACGGGCCGCCGCGGCGGCCGACGCCGCGTCCTTGGACGCCTTGGCCTTCTCCTTCACCTCGGTGAACGAGATGTCCTCCCGGATCATCTGGAACACGGTGGGCGCGGTCGAGTCGTTGAGGACGACCGTGGACGCGACCGTCTCGGCCGGGTTGTCGACCACCGGGACGGTGGTGAAGGTCAGGTTCTTGACGTTGAGCTTGCCCAGCTCCAGGCCCAGGTCCTTCAGCTTGCCGATGCTGTCGAGCTGGGAGTCGACGGTCAGCGCCTTGGTGCCCGCCTCCGCCAGCTTGATCATCTTGCTGGGGCTGGTGAGCGTGTCGTTCGACTTCAGCTTGCGCATCAGCGAGCTGAGGAACTGCTGCTGGAGCTCGATGCGGCTCAGGTCGCCGCCGAAGCCCACCGAGTGCCGGGTGCGCAGGAACGCCAGCGCCTGCTCGCCCTGGATGGTGTGCGTGCCCTTCGACAGCTTCAGGTGCGAGTCCTCGTCGTCGATGTCCTTGGCCAGGCACACCTCGACCCCGCCGACCGCGGTCGTCAGCGTCTTGACCGCGTTGAAGTCGGCGACCATGAAGTTGTCGGGGGTGATCCCGGTCAGCTCCGTCACCGTGCGCATGGTGCAGCTGGGCGTCCGGCCGCCCTGGCCGAGGCTGGTGTTGAAGCGGGCGTTCTCGGTCCCCTCGATGACCTCCGTGGTGCCGTCCTCCTGCGTGGTCTCGCAGTCCGGGATGTCCACGATGAGGTCGCGCGGGATGCTCAGCGCGGTCGCGTTCGTCCGGTCCTTGGAGACGTGCAGCAGGATCGTGGTGTCGGCGTGACCGACGCTGCCGGCGTCGCCGTAGCCCTCGTTGCCCGAGCCGGTGCGCTTGTCGGTGCCGATCAGCAGCAGGTTGATCGCCTTGTCCTTGCTGAAGCCACCGGTGCTCGCGCCGTCGTCGGAGACGGAGGTGATGTTGTCGTTGAGGTGCTGCAGGTAGAGGTAGGCCGCCGCGGCCGTGCCCACCAGCACGAAGGCCATGGTCCCGCCGGTCCACAGCAGGATCTTCCTGCCCTTCGTCTTCGTCTTCTTCTTCGCCGGCCGGCGGCCGCGCCGAGCGGGCGCCTCCTCCGGGGTGCCGCGGCGCCGGCGCGGGCCGGGCACCTCTGGCGTCTGCGGGGTGTCCTGCTCCGGTGCCGGCGTCCGGCTGCGCACCGCGCCCGACCCGCCCTTGGACCCCGCGGCGCGCCTTTCGGCCCTGCGGGGCCCGGGGACCGCCGACTGCGGTGCGGAAGGGGTCAGTCGCAGTTCGTATTCGCCGGTGTCCGGATTGAGCACCCACTGGTCTGCGGGGTCGATGTTGTCCGCCCGCCCACGGCCTTGCGCGTCCACGGTTGTCCGAATCCTCCGTCGGGGCCACGCGGCGCCTCTCCCCCTCAGGAGGCGCTCGGGTCGTCTCGGTCACTCAGTCAATCGGTCACTCAGTGCTCGACCGCAGGACAGACCTCGTGGCCGGGTGCACCGGATCGCTCACACTATCCGCCCAGTTCAGCGTCGAACGACGACGGTGACAAATTCCACGTCCCTACAACCGGGCAATCCGTCCCATTTCCTTGAAGTCGCCTTCTCCGGGACACGTGCGCTTGGGAAGCGCTTTACCCGCGGGGGACGTGCGGGGACCGCGCGGGGCCGTGCGGGGACGCGGCCGGGGCTCAGACGCAGCCGTCCTCGGCGGCCGTGTTCCCGCGGAAGACGGGCGGGGACGGGCTCGGCGAACGGGACGCGTCGTGGCCGCCCGGCTCCGCGGAACCGGGCGCCGAGGAGCCGTCCCGCGCGACCCGCACGGGCGCGTCCGCCCGCAGCAGGCCGAAGAGCCTCTCCGCCTCGGGCTCCACGAGCTGGTCACGGTTGGCGTTGTAGACGTACGACTCCCGGGGAACGGTGAGGAACCGCACCCGGTCCGCGGGAATGTCGCGCAGGCCGCGCACGAGCCGGTACAAGCCGCGCAGACTCGCCAGCTCCGGGTCGGTGGTGAGGGCGGACGTCGCGGCGTCCAGCACGGGATAGAGCTTCGCCGGATTCAGCAGGACGTCGTCGCTGCGCACCTTGTTGACGAGCGCTCCGAGGAACCGCTGCTGCCGGTCCATGCGGTCGGTGTCGCTGCCGTTGCCGAGCGACTTGCGGGCGCGCACGTAGCCGAGGGCCTGCTCGCCGTCCAGGGTCACCCGCCCCGCGGGCAGCCGCAGCTTGGCCGCCTTGTCGCGGACGGGCTCCCTCAGGCACACCTCGACCCCGTCCACGGCGTCGACCATCTCCTTGAACCCGCTGAAGTCGACCACCACGTGATGGTCGATCCGGATCCCGGTCAGCTTCTCCACGGTGCGGATCGTGCAGGCCGAGCCGCCCGCCTGGAAGGCGTAGTTGAACATCGCGAACATCGGCTCGGTCCGGCTCCCGTCCGGGCGCCGGCAGGCCGGTACGTCCACCATCAGGTCGCGGGGCAGGGAGACGGCGGTGGCGCCGCGCCGCCCGGCGGCCAGATGCAGCAGGATCGTCGTGTCCGACCGCTCGGTGCCCGAGTCCCGCCCGTACGCGCGGTTACCGGTACCCGAACGCGTGTCCGACCCGATCAGCAGGATGTTCCGGGCGTCCTTCACCAGCGCCGTCGGCCGCTCCTGCGCGTACCGCGCCAGCTCCGCCGCGGCGGCCTCGTCGGGCGTGATGTTCCCCTCGAGCTCGGCGTACACCGCCCACCCCGCCGCCCCGGCCCCCACCACGAGCACGGCGGCCGCCCCCGCCCCGTACCGCACCCACCGCCGCCGGCGCCGCCGCACGGACCCCGCCCCCCGAGCGGAGGCCCCTACCCCCGGCCCGAGGGGCCCGGATGCGCCTGCGTCCCTGCTCACGCCGCCATCCACCCCTCCTGCCCGCGGTACGGACACGCCGTCCGTCCTGCCAACGTCTCGTGGTGCTCCTACGACGATGGCGCGGGCGGGGTGGGGGCGCGGGCGGGGGCGGGCCGAACGGGGGACGGCATGCGGACGTGCGGGCGGGCGGGCAGACCCGCGGGCGTGCGGGCGGGCGGCCCCGCATGGCGGCGGGCAGGAAGGCGTGCGGGCGGGCGGCCCCGCGGGCGTGCAGGCGGGCAGCCCTGCATGGCGGCGGGCAGGAAGGCATGCGGGCAGGCAGACCCGCATGGCGGCGGGCAGGAAGGCATGTGGGCAGGCATACAGGCGTGCGGGCAGGGATGCAGGCGTGCGGGCAGGGATGAAGGCATGCGGGCAGGGATGAAGGCATGCGGCCCGGGCGACCGTCGCCCGGGCCGGCCACACCGCGACCTGGTCGCGGCCGGCAATCCGCGGTCAGCAATCCGCGGTCAGCAACCCGCGGCCGGCAACCCGCGGCCGGCCCGGGGGTTGCCGGAGCCGGCCCCGCCGCGCCTACCGTGCCGTGGCCGACACCCGTTCGCTCTCGATCCGCCGGGCCACCGTCTCCTCGGTCGCCTGGTCCAGGTGCCGGCACAGGACCACGGAGCCGCCGCTGGCCAGGGGGGCGTACAGGCCGGCGCTGAGGCCCTCCCAGGTGTCGTAGGGAAGGGCGGACAGAAGGCGGGAGCCGGGGCCCGTCAGGCCGAGGCCCGCCGCGTCCGCGCGGGCGCGCTCCACGATCTCCGCGCCCGTGAACTCCGCGCCCGCCACGATCAGCGCGGGCTCCTCCGGGTCGACCGGCGCGTACGGGACGAAACGGTCGCCGTGGCTAGGGACGTCCACCGCGTAGTCGGCGTACCCCTCCGGCGGCGCGGGCACGAAGCGCCGGCCGAGGGGCGCGAGGGAGAGCGCGTACCGCTCGCCCCGGCAGGCCAGCCCCGCCTCGAACAGGCCGGGCCCGGCCACGACATGGTCCGCGCGCGCGGGATCCCCGGCCACGTCCGCCACGGCCCCGACGGACGAACACGCCAGCAGCCACACGGCCGTCTGCCAGTGCGCGGGCAGCAACAGCGCGACCCGGTCGCCCGGTTCGGCGGACAGCCCGTCCTGGAGGAGGTTGGCGGTCTTGGCCACCCAATTGGCGAAGGTGGCCACGGACAATTCGACCCGCTCGCCGGTGGCGTCGTCGTAGAAGGTCACCAGCGGGCGCGCGGGATCCGCGGCGAGCGCGGAACGCAGCAGGTCGGCAGGGGTGCGATCGGTGGCGTTCACCCGCGCAAGCGTACGCGCCGCCCGCGCCGGACACCCGCCGCCGGGCCACCGGTTCGGCGCAACGGACGCGACGGACCGTCAGCTTCTCGATGTGCGGACGCGTGGAGGCGGTGCCCAGGATCAGTGCCATGCGTGGATTGCTTGCTTCCTCGATCGGCGTCACCTGCGCGGCGGCTCTCGCCCTCCCGCTGACGCCGCCCGCCATCGCGGCGACGGTGCCACCCGCGCCGGCCGCGGAGTCGGCGACCGCCGCGGCCCGGGCCACGAGTCCCGCCGCTCCGCTCCCCGGCAGCACCCAGTCGCTGCCCCTGACCCCCCTCGCCCGTGACCGTGCCCCCGGCGCGGAGCAGGGCCTGCCCCGCAGGGACGTGTCCCACTTCTCCCTCCTGGGCGTCGTCTGGGACGACCCGGACGCGGAACTGCACGGCCGGGTCCAGGTCCGCACCCGCGCCACCGGCACCGGCACCTGGTCCGGCTGGCAGGACCTGGAGACCCACAACGGTGACCACAGCGCCGACCGGGAGACGGCCGAGCGCGCCTCCGGCCGCGTCCGCGGCGCCACCGCCCCCCTGTGGGTGGGCGGCTCCGACGGCGTGGAGGTCCGTGTCACCCCCATGGCCGAGGTCCGTACCGAGGACACCGCCCGCGGTCCGCGTACGGCGAGCTCGGCCGCCCCGCTCCCCTCGGGCCTGCGCCTGGAACTGGTCGACCCCGGCCGGCTCGACCCCGCGACGGCCGCTCCCGGCCACGCGCCCGTCGGCCCGCCCCGCAGCCGCTCCCTGACCGCCCCCGCCCCCGTCCCCGTCCCCGTCGACCCACCGGACACGGCGGCAGCGACGACCACCGGGACCACCACCGGAACCACCACCGGGACCACCACCGGGACGGTCACCGGGACCACCACCGGGACCACCACCGGGACCCCCTCCGGGACGGCCACCGAGGCGACCGCCGCCTCCGCGGCCAACCTGGACCTCGCCCCCCTCGGCGCCACCGTGATCCCCGCTCGCGACCGCGCCGGCACCGAACGCGAGCTCCTCACCCTGCGCGCAGCCGAACTGACGGACAGCCAGAGGGCCAAGCCGTACATCGGCCCCCGCCCGGGCATCGTCACGCGCCGCGGCTGGGGCGCCGACGAGAGCCTGCGGGAGAGCGGCTTCCGCTACACGACGAAGGTCAAGGCGGCCTTCGTGCACCACACCGCGTCGGGCAACAACTACACCTGCTCCCAGGCACCCTCAGTCATCCGTGGTATCTACCGCTACCACGTCAAGAGCATGGGCTGGCGGGACATCGGCTACAACTTCCTCGTCGACAAGTGCGGAAACATCTACGAGGGCCGCGCCGGGGGAGTGACCAAGGCGGTCCTGGGCGCCCACACCCTCGGTTTCAACAGCAACAGCATGGGCATCGCGGTGATCGGTACGTTCTCCTCCACCAAGCCGCCCGCCTCCGCGGTGACGGCCGTCGCGCGTCTGACGGCGTGGAAGTTGGGTCTGTTCGGGGCCAATCCGGTCGGAAAGACATATCTGAAGTCCGGCGGTGGCAATCTCTACGCAAAAGGTAAGAACGTACGACTGAACGTGATCTCCGGCCACCGGGACGGCTTCGCCACGGAATGCCCAGGAAAGCAGCTCTACGGCAAGCTCGGCTCGGCCCGCTCGACAGCCGCCCGCTACCAGGGCCGTTGACGCGGGCCCGGGCGCCCGGGGCCTGGGGAGGCCCCGGCGACCCCGGAGGACGCGGAGTCACGTCCAGCGGGGGGCACATTCCACAAGCCGTCGGGGGGACAGCGCATGGGACACCGCATGCAACACCGCACGGCCATCGAAGTTGCCACGCAACGGTCTGCATACACTGGCCGGCCGAAAGACAGTTCGGCCGGTCCCGGCAGGAAGCAGAGACGAAGGTGACAGAAGCGATCCTCCTGGTCGGCGGCAAGGGCACCCGGCTGCGCCCGCTCACGGTGCACACGCCCAAGCCCATGGTCCGGGCGGCCGGCGTGCCGTTCCTGACGCACCAGCTGGCACGGGCGAGAGCGGCGGGCGTGGACCACATCGTCCTCGCCACCAGCTATCTGGCGGAGGTCTTCGAACCGCACTTCGGCGACGGTTCGGCGCTGGGCCTCCACATCGAGTACGTCACGGAGGACGAGCCCCTCGGCACCGGCGGCGCGATCCGCAACGTCGCCTCCCGCCTGCACTCGGGCCCCGACGACCCCGTCCTCGTCTTCAACGGCGACATCCTCACCGGTCTCGACATCCGCCGGCTGGTCGCCACCCACGAGTCCACGTCCGCGGACGTCTCCCTCCACCTCACCAAGGTGACGGACCCACGCGCCTACGGCCTGGTCCCCACCGACGAGACGGGCAGGGTCCTGGCCTTCCTGGAGAAGCCCCAGACCCCCGAGGAGATCGTCACCGACCAGATCAACGCGGGCGCGTACGTCTTCCGCCGCTCCGTCATCGACACCATCCCGCAGGGCCGCCCGGTCTCCGTCGAGCGCGAGACCTTCCCCGACCTCCTGTCGGCGGGAGCGCACCTCCAGGGCATGGTCGACTCCACGTACTGGCTGGACCTCGGCACGCCGGCCGCCTTCGTGCGGGGCTCCGCGGACCTCGTCCTCGGCCGGGCCCCCTCCCCGGCGGTCCCCGGCCGCTGCGGCGACCGCCTGATCCTGCCGACGGCCACGGTCGCCCCCGACGCGAAGCTGACGGGCGGCACGGTGGTCGGGGAGGGCGCGTTCGTCGCCGAGGGCGCGCGCGTCTTCGGCTCCACGATCCTGCCCGGCGCGGTGATCGAACCGGGGGCGGTCATCACCGACTCCCTCATCGGCACCCGCGCCCGCGTCGGCGAACGCTCCGTCCTCACCGGCACGGTCATCGGCGACGGCGCGGTCGTCGGCCCCGACAACGAACTCCGCGAGGGCGCCCGCGTGTGGTGCGACGCGCGGATCCCGGCGGGGGCGGTGCGGTTCTCCTCGGACCAGTAGGCGATCGTTCCAGTAGGCGGATCGTTCATCCGGGCGGCTCGCTCCAGCCTGTCTGGGGGTGCCCCCTCTGGGGGAGTTTGAGGACGAGGCCCGTCCAGGGCCGAAACGGGGGTCCGGGGGCGGAGCCCCCGGGGACGGGACGGGAAGGGGCGGCGGGGGCGAAACACCCTCGACGCCCACCCCGCTCCCGCACCCCGCTCCCGCACCCCGCTCCCGCACCCCGCTCCCGCACCCCGCTCCCGCACCCCGCTCCCGCACCACGCTCCCGCACCCCGCACCCCTCACCACCGCCCGATGTCCCCCACCGGCATCCGCGGCGCCCGCCGGGGCGGCACCCGCCCGCTCAGCAGGATCAGCCGAGCCGCCCGGTGCCGCTGCCCCGCGTACGGCTCCAGCAGCTCCAGCATCACCGAGTCGTCCGCCGACCGGTCCCCGGCCAGCGCCCACCCCACGATCCCCGGCAGATGCAGATCCCCCACGGTCACCTCGTCCGGCGCGCCGTGACTGCGCTGCACCGTCTCCGCCGACGTCCACGGCCCGATCCCCGGTACGACCTCCAGCCGTGCCCGCGCGGCCGCCGCCTCCATGCCGACGGTCTCCTCCAGCCGCCCCGCGACCCGCACTGCCCGCAGGATCGTCGACGCCCGCTTGTCGTCGACCCCGGCCCGATGCCACTCCCACGACGGGATCAGCGCCCAGGCCCGGGGCGCCGGCATCACCCACAGCCGCCCGCCCGCCGGCCCCGGCGCCGGTTCCCCGAACCCGCGCACCAGCAGCCGCCACGCCCGGTACGCCTCGACGGCGGTGACCTTCTGCTCCAGGACCGACGGGATCAACGACTCCAGCACCAGCCCCGTCCGCGTCAGCCGCAGCCCCGGCCGCCGGTGCCGCGCCGTCGCCACCACCCGGTGCCGGGGCACGAAGGCGGCGGGGTCGTCAGAGGCCCCGAGCAGCTCCGGAAGCTGCTCCAGCAGCCACTCCGCGCCGGGCCCCCAGGCCTCCCCGCGCACCGCACCGTCCCCGGGCGCCGCGGTGAGCCGCAGGGTGCCCGGCCCGGCGGGCGTCCGGCTGGCCCGCCACACCGACCCGTCGGGCATCGCCCGGAACGTCGGATCGCCCGGCCCGCGCCCAAGCGGCCCCAGCACCAGCCCGAGGTCGAGCGGCCCCCCGGGCTCCCAGGTCCGCACCCGCCCCGCCCCGGAACCCGCCTGCCGCGGCACCCCCGCGGACACGACGACCTGGCCCCCGCGCACGGTCGTACGGGTGGGCCGGGGAGCGAATCGTCCTGACACGGGTGACGTCCTGGGGCAGCGGAGGAGAAGCGGAAGCGACCCTACGAGGGTAGGCGCACACGGCGGCGGGCACGCGCGTCAGAACGGCGAGCAGGCGCGTCACGCGTCAGAACGGCGAGCAGGCGCGTCACGCGTCAGAACGGCGAGCAGGCGCATCAGAACAACGACACAGCCCCCGCGTGCTTCACCGCACCTCGATGAACGCCCCCGCGTCCCGCTCCGCCCGGGCCTTCGGCTCCTCCGCCGGATGGCCGACCGCGACCGCGCCCATCGGATCCCACTCCCGCGGCAGCTCCAGCACCTCCCGCACCACGTCCCGGCAGAACATGGTCGACGACACCCACGCCGAGCCCAGCCGCTCCCCGGCCAGCGCGACCAGGAAGTTCTGCACACCGGCCCCGGCGGCGACCACGAACATCTCGCGCTCGGCCGCGTCCCGCCGGGTGTCCCCGTAGGTGTGCGACCCGTCCGTCACCAGGCAGGGGACCACCAGGTACGGCGCGTGCCGCAGGACGTCCCCGCGGCGCACCCGGCGGGCGACGGACTCCTCGCTCCTGCCGTCCCGCCGCAGATCCGCGATCCAGGCGTCCCGCATCGCGTCCAGCAGCCGGACCCGCGCCCCCTCCGACTCCAGCAGTACGAACCGCCACGGTGTGGTGTGGTGCGGCGCCGGCGCGGTGACGGCCGCGGCCACGGCCCGCCGTACCGCGCCGGGGTCCACGGGCTCGTCCGTGAAGGAGCGCACCGTCCGCCGCTGGGTGACGGCCAGCCGGACCGCCTCGGACGTACCGAGCCGGAACATGTCGTCGCGCGCGCCGCGCACCATCGCCCGCGCGCCGTCCCCGTCGCCGTCGGCCACCACGTGCGGCAGTCCGCGCACGACGGCGACCGGCAGCCCGGCCGCCTTGCCCTTGACCAGGTCGCCGGCGGCGGCCAGCTCGTCGGCGGTCGCCACGACGGTGGCGCCGAGCGGATTGCCGTACGCGTCCGTGCCGCCGCGCAGGTCGTCCAGGACGCGGACGCCGGCGGCGCCGATCGCCATGTCCGTGAGCCCCGCGCGCCAGGGGCGTCCGAAGGTGTCGGTGACGACGACCCCCACGTCGACGCCGAGGGCGGCGCGCAGCCCGTCGCGGATCGCGCGCGCGGAGCCGTCCGGGTCCTCCGGCAGCAGCAGCACCGTCCCGGCGGGCGTGTTGGAGGCGTCCACGCCGGCGGCCGCCATCACCAGGCCCAGCCGGTTCTCGACGATCCGCAGGGTTCCGCGCCGGGCGACGACCCGGACGGTCTCGGCGTCGATCGCGGCCTCCCGGTCGTCCGCCCGTACGACGCGGCCCTCCGCCTTGGACACGATCTTCGAGGTGACCAGCAGGACGTCCCCGTCGGCGAGCCCCGGCTCGGCGGCGGCGATCAGCTTGGCGAGGTCGTCGCCGGCCCGCACCTCGGGCAGACCCGGCACGGGCCAGACCCGGTAACCGTTCCCCTCCGCGTCGCTCACGCCCCCCGCACCTCCTCCGCCAGCGCCAGCGCCTCCCGGGCCATCTGCGCGGCGGCGTCCACGTCGGTCATCATCAGCGGTACGGCCCGGCAGCGGATCCCGGCGGCCTCGACCCGCTCCACCGCGCCCGCGTCGACGGTGTCCACGAGCCAGCCGTCCAGGAGCCCCGAACCGTAGTGCTCGGCGACCGCCGCGGCCGTGGACTCCACGCCGACCGCCGCGAGCACCTTGTCGGCCATGCCGCGCACGGGCGCGTCCCCGACGATGGGGGACAGGCCGACCACCGGCACCCCGGCGTCGGCGATCGCCTCCCGGATCCCGGGCACGGCGAGGATGGTGCCGACGGAGACGACCGGGTTCGACGGCGGGAACAGCACCACGTCCGCCTGCGCGATCGCCTCCAGGACGCCCGGCGCCGGCTTCGACTGCTCGGCGCCGACCGGCACGATCGCCTCGGCCGGCACCGACGCCCGCAGCCGGACCCAGTACTCCTGGAAGTGGACCGCCTTGCGTTCGCCGTCCACCCGGACCGCGACGTGCGTCTCGACCCGGTCGTCCGTCATGGGGATCAGCCGCACGCCCGGCTTCCACCGGTCGCACAGCGCCTCGGTCACCGCGCTCAGCGGGTATCCCGCGCCGATCATCTGCGTCCGCACGATGTGGGTGGCGAAGTCCCGGTCGCCCAGCCCGAACCACTCGGGCCCGACGCCGTACGCCGCGAGCTCCTCCTTCAGGTGGAAGGTCTCGTCGGCCCGCCCCCAGCCCTGCTCCTCGTTGATGCCGCCGCCCAGCGTGTACATCACCGTGTCGAGGTCGGGGCAGACCTTCAGCCCGAAGAGGTGGATGTCGTCCCCGGTGTTGCCGATGACCGTGACGTCCGCGTCCGGCACGGCCCGCTTCAGACCACGCAGGAACCGGGCACCGCCGATGCCGCCTGCCAGAACCACAATGCGCATGGAAACAGTGTGTCAGCCGGCCCGCCGGCCCGGTGAGGGGCGGGGCCTGGTGACGGGCGGCACGTCGTACGGGCGGCGGCCGGGTGACGGCGGGCACGTCGTGAGGTCGGGTACGCCGCGTGCCGGGCGCCCGCGTGCCGCGCGCTCTCTGTGCTGAACGGCCGCCTGCCGGACGGCCGCCTGCCGGACGGCCGCGTGCCGGGCGCTCGTGTGCCGGGCGGCCGCGTGTCGGACGGCCGCGCGCACGACCGCCGCGTGCCGGGCCGGTCCCTCTCAGGCCGTCACGGCACGCGTCCCGGCGTGCCCCCCGGCGCGTCCGTCGCAGTGCGGGGCGGTGTGCATGGGCATCTCGGTCAGGCCCGGGAAGTACACGTGCAGGCTGACCGCGGGCTCCAGCGCGTCGTTGACGACCTCGTGCACGTAGCCCGGGGCGAACACCCGCTGCGCCCCCGTCGCCAGCACCCGCTCGCCGCGGTCGGTGCGCTCGGTCAGCGTGCCGCCCAGGACGGTGAGCACCCCGGAGGAGCGGCCGTGGTCGTGCAGCCCGCTGCCCTGTCCGGGCACCCAGGACAGCAACCACACCTCGTAGCCGGGGCCGGTGCTCAGCCGGTGGTACCAGCGGGTGGTCGCGTCGTAGCGGACGAGGTGCTCCCACCGGGAGCGGTCGGCGGCGAGGGAGCGGGCCAGGCCGACGAACTCGGCGACGGTGGCCGGGTGCTCACGCGGAGGCTGGAGGAGGTGCGGGACCTCGAGGATGTCGCCGGCGATCTGGAGGTCGCTGTCGCTGTTCATGGGTGCGGTGGTTCCTCGGCGGGAGACGAGACGAGCGGGGGTGTCGCGTACCGTCCGCCCGGGTCGCGGGCGGGAGGGATGCCCGGGTCCGGGCGCGGGAACGGGCGGCGGGCCGCGGTCGGCCCGGTGTCAGCCGGAGCGCGTCGGGCTCAACAGCTGGAACAGCAACAGCTACAACGAGCGCGGGCAGCACCGTGGGACCCGGCGGTGCGGGTCGAGGTGAGTGCCAAGTTCGCGAGCATGCCCACAAGGACACCGGTTTACACCTGCGGTGTCAACTCGAGAGTCGGCATGTGGGACCGGTTCACCTCTTCCGGTCCATCTGTGAGGCGAAAGGTTTGTGCATGCCCTCACCGGGACACATGGCGTCCAAGCCGGGCGCGCGGGCCTCGCGGCGATGCCGGGATCCGACTGTGACCCGGTTCGCTTCCGCTCGCGCGTCGGAACGGGATCGAACCTGTGAGCGTCCTTTCTCGTACGGGTGTGTGCGGGATCGAGGGCCCTCGGGGGCCCCATCTGCGTGTCAAGGTTTATGGCGATTTGAACACTTACTGCACGGCCTTGGTTCCGCAGAGTGAATAAGGGGCCCAATAGCAGATCCCGGCTTGACTCGCCCGGAGCAGCACACTTGTAATTTCACTCGTGTCGTTCAGCCGTGATCGGTAAACGGCCACGTCACGGGGACGCGAAAGACAGAGCGAGGGGCGCACATGACCGAGCTGGTGCAGCAACTGCTGGTCGACGACGCGGGTGAGGAACTCGGCTGGCAGGAGCGCGCACTGTGCGCCCAGACCGACCCCGAGTCCTTCTTCCCCGAGAAGGGCGGCTCCACCCGGGAGGCCAAGAAGGTCTGCCTCGCCTGCGAGGTCCGCTCCGAGTGCCTGGAATACGCCCTCGCCAACGACGAACGCTTCGGCATCTGGGGCGGCCTCTCCGAACGGGAACGGCGCCGGCTGAAGAAGGCGGCTGTCTGAAGGCTGAAGAAGGCGGCTGTCTGAAGGCTGAAGAAGGCGGCTGTCTGAAGGCTGAAGAAGGCGGCTGTCTGAAGGCTGAAGAAGGCGGCTGTCCGAAAACCGCCCTTCCACGACAGCACGACGTCACGAACGGCCCGTCGCAGGTGGGTTATCCACAGGCGGCGGGCCGCGGTCATGCCCAGCCGATAGTGTGGTCGCTCGTCCGAGACACCCCGCCGCCCCCACACGGCGCAGGCGTCCACCACAGTCCACCGAACCGGGGCCCGTACCTCGATGTCCGTGCACAGCCATACGGCAGCCCAAGAGGCCACTGCCACACCTGAGTTCCCGCGTCATGTCGTGACCGCGGTGCTCGTCTCCCACGACGGCGCCCGCTGGCTGCCCGACGCGCTCGCCGGCCTGCTCGGCCAGGAACGCCCCGTCCAGTCCGTCATGGCCGCCGACACCGGCAGCGCGGACGACTCCGCCCAGCTCGTCACCGACGCCCTCGGCGCCGACCGCGTCCTGCACCTCGCCCGGCGCACCGGATTCGGCCAGGCCGTCGAGGAAGCCCACCGCACGGCCCCCCACCTCACCCCCGAGGAACTGCCGTACCTCAAGCGCCCCAGCGGCTGGGACCCCGTCACGCGCACCTGGCGCGACGACGCCTACGACCTGCCCGAGCTCCCGCACGGCGAACCCGTCCAGTGGCTGTGGCTGCTGCACGACGACTGCGCCCCCGAACCCGACGCCCTGGCCGAACTGCTGCGCGTCGTGGACAACGAACTCGAACTCGGCCGCGACGACGTGGCCGTCGTCGGCCCCAAGCTCCGCGGCTGGTACGACCGTCGCCAGCTCCTCGAGGTCGGCGTCACCATCGCCCACTCCGGCCGCCGCTGGACCGGCCTGGACCGCCGGGAACAGGACCAGGGCCAGCACGACCACGTCCGCCCGGTGCTGTCCGTGTCCACCGCGGGCATGCTGATCCGCCGCGACGTCTTCGAGGAACTCGGCGGCTTCGACCGGCGCCTGCCCCTCATGCGCGACGACGTCGACCTGTGCTGGCGCGCGCACGCCGCCGGCCACCGCGTCCTCGTCGCCCCCGACGCCGTCGTACGGCACGCCGAGGCCGCCTCCCGGGAGCGGCGCGCCGTCGACTGCGCGGGCCGCACCACGGCCTCCCCCCACAAGGTCGACAAGGCCGGCGCCGTCTACACCCTCCTCGTCAACAGCCGTACGTCCCTGCTGCCCTGGATCCTGGTCCGCCTGGTCCTCGGCACGTTCCTGCGCACCGTCTTCTACCTCGTCGGGAAGGTCCCCGGACAGGCCGTCGACGAGATCCGCGGCCTGCTGGGCACCCTGCTGCGGCCCGAGCGCATCGTCGCCGGGCGACGCCGGCGCGGCCGCTCGCAGGCCGACAAGGAAGAGCTGCGCCCCCTGTTCCCGCCGCCGGGCGCGACCGTGCGGGCCACCGTCGAGCAGGTCGCCGGCAACCTCCTCGGCGCCTCCGACGCCGAGACCACCACCGGCGCCGGCCGGCACGGCGGCGCCGTCGAGTCCGGACCCGGCGGCGACGACGCCGACTTCCTGGAGATCGAGCAGTTCGCCCGCCTCAAGCGCATCGCCCGCAAGCCCGGCCCGGTGCTCTTCCTGGTGCTGCTGCTCGTCTCCCTGGCCGCCTGCCGCAACCTCCTGGGCACCGGCGCGCTCACGGGCGGCGCCCTGCTGCCCGCGCCCGCCGACGCCTCCGAGCTCTGGTCGCGCTACCTGGACGCCTGGCACCCGGTCGGCGCCGGCGGCACCCCGTCCGCCCCGCCCTACCTCGCCGTCGTGGCACTGCTGGCCTCCCTGCTGTTCGGCTCCGCCGGACTCGCCGTCACCGTCCTGCTCGTCTGCTCGGTGCCACTGGCCGGCCTCACCGCCTACTTTGCCTCCCGTCCCCTCGTGGAGTCCCGCCTCCTGCGCGCCTGGGCCGCCGTCGGCTACGCCTTCCTGCCCGCCGCCACCGGCGCCCTCGCCGGCGGCCGCCTCGGCACCGCCGTCCTCGCGGTCCTGCTGCCGCTCATCGCGCGCGCGGGCGTCGCCGCGAGCGGACTGGCCCACTCCTCCGGGGCGCGCGGCAGCTGGCGCGCCACCTGGGCGTACGCGCTGCTGCTGACGGTCACCACCGCGTTCACGCCGATCGTGTGGCCCATCGCCCTGGTCCTCGGTCTCGCCGTCCTGGCCGTGCGCCGCACCGACATCACCGCCTACGGACCGCGCTTCCTCGCCCAGCTCGGCACCCCCCTGCTGGTCCTCGCCCCCTGGTCGCTGACCCTGCTGCCGTTCGGCTTCTTCACCGAGGCCGGCCTGGAGTACGGCCCCTCGGCGGCCACCGCGACCGACCTGCTAGGCGCCAGCCCCGGCGGGCCCGGCACGGTCGACGGGCTGATGCTCATCGGCGTCGTCCTCGCAGCGCTCGCCGCCCTGCTGCGCTCGGAGCGCCAGTCGGGCGTCCGGGCCGCCTGGGCCGCCGCCCTGGTGGGTCTCGTCTTCGCGGTCCTGTCCAACAGCTCCGCCTGGGCCGGCCCCGCCACCCTCGTCTACGGTCTCGCGCTGCTGGCCGCCGCCGTCATCGGTGCCGACGGCGCACGCGCGCGGGTCGCCGAGCAGAGCTTCGGCTGGCGCCAGCCGGTCGCCGCCCTCATCGCCTTCGCCGCCGCCGCGGGCCCGCTGCTCGTCGCCGCCGGCTGGGTGATCGGCGGCGCCGACGGGCCGCTGGAGCGCCGCGACCCCGTCCAGGTGCCCGCGTTCGTCGCCGAGGAGAGCGGCACCCGCGACCAGGCGCGCACCCTCGTCCTCGACAGCGACTCCACCGCCCACGTCGGCTACATGCTGGTCCGCGGCTCCGGCGCCCGCCTCGGCGACGCCGAACTCGCCGCCGCCGACGGGGAGAACGCCACGCTCGACAAGGTCGTCGCCAACCTCGTCGCCGGCTCCGGCGCCGACCAGGCCGACCAGCTCGGCAAGTTCGCCGTGCGCTACGTCCTCGTCCACAAGGGCGCGCCGCGCGAGGTCACCCGCGTCCTCGACGCCACGCCCGGCCTGTCCCGGCTCAGCGAGCAGGACGGCAGCGCCCTGTGGCGGGTGGACCAGGAGGTCTCCCGCGCGGCCCTCGTCACGGCCTCCGGCAAGGGCACCCCGACCGCCGTCGCCGCCGGCCCGGTCGAGATCCACACCACGATCCCCGACGGCTCCGACGGACGCGTCCTGCGCCTGGCCGACGCCGCCGCCGACGGCTGGACGGCCACCCTCGACGGCGAGCCGCTCACCCGCACCACCGTCGACGGCTGGGCCCAGGGCTTCGAACTGCCCGCCTCCGGCGGCCGGCTCGACGTCACCTACGACGACCCGATGACCCACACCCTCTGGTTGTGGGCGCAGGGCTTCCTCGCCCTGGTCCTCGTCGTCCTCGCCCTGCCCGGCCGCCGCCGCGACATCGACGACGACCTGCCCGAGGAGCAGCTCGTGCCCGCCCAGGCCACCGGGGAGGGCCGCCGGGCCCGCCGGCTGCGCGCCCAGGCCGAGACCGAGGAATCCGCCCAGGACGAGGACACCCCGTCCGAGCGGGAGGAGACCCCGGTCACGGTGCCGGCGCAGCAGACCCCCGCCGAGGCCGCGTGGGACACCCCGGGCTACGCGGGCGCCGAGTACGGCGCCCCGGCCGGCGAGCAGCAGTACCAGGGCACCGGGCAGCAGTACCCGCCGGGCACCTACGACCAGCAGTCCTACGACCCCTACCAGGCCGGCCAGTACGACCCGTACGCCTACGACGGCCAGGCCCAGGGGGCGTACGACCAGAGCTACCAGCAGGGCTACGACCCGGCGTCGTACGGCCAGGGCGGCTACGACCCCGCCTACGACCCGGCCCAGCACCCCCACGGCACCGGCAGTGAGCGCCCCGACGGGAGCCAGCAGTGAACCGCACCACCCTGTCCCTGATCGCCGGCACGGCCGCGCTCGCCGCCGTCACCGGCCTGGCCACGCTCACCGAGCCGGCCGCCCCCGCCGCGGACACCGCCAAGGCGGCCGCCGTGCTGCCCGTGGAGCGCACCAGCCTGCTGTGCCCGCAGCCCAGCACCTCCGACCTCGCGGAGACGACGTACACGTCCTTCACCCCCGTCACCGAGGGCACGGACGGCGACGGCACCGCCGAACTCCTCTCCGCCACCACGGAATCCGCCGCCGACGACAGCGCAGCCGCCGACGACAGCGCGACGGACGACGACAGCGCGACGGACGACGACAGCGCGACGGACGACGACAGCGCCGCGGACGACGAGGAGAAGACCGCCGACAAGCCGGTCCTCACCCCCAAGGCCCCCGGCACGCCCGTCACCGCCGAGCTCTCCGGCGGCGACGCGCCCGCGCTCCTGGGCACCGCCGAGGGGAAGTTCGCACCGGGCTGGACGCTCCAGGAGACCACGCAGGTCTCCGCCGGCACCGGCCGCGGCCTGCTCGGCGTCACCTGCACCGCACCCGACACCGAGTTCTGGTTCCCGGCCGTCAGCACGGCCGCCGACCGCACGGACTACGTGTACCTCACCAACCCGGACGACTCCGCCGCCGTCGCCGACATCGAGCTCTACGGCAAGGACGGCGCCGTGACGACCACGGTGGGGGAGGGGCTGACGATCCCGGCCCGGTCCAGCGAGCCGATCCTGCTGTCCACGCTCACCGACGAGAAGCAGGACGACCTCACCGTCCACGTCAACGTCCGCAGCGGCCGCGTCGGGGCCGCCGTACAGGCCCTGGACGACAAGCTCGGCGGCGACTGGCTGGCCGCGTCCACCGACCCGGCGGGCAGCCTGGTCGTGCCCGGCATCCCCAAGGACGCCTCGGCCGTCCGCCTGGTCGCCTTCGTGCCGGGCGACGCCGACGCCGACCTGAAGGTCCAACTGGCCTCCGGCTCCGGCCTGATCACCCCCGCCGGACACGAGACGCTGCACATCAAGGGGGGCATGACGACCGCCGTCGACCTCGGCGACATCACGCGCGGCGAGCCCGGCTCGCTGGTCCTGACGCCCACCGGCGGGTCGGTGCCGGTCGTCGCGGCCGTCCGGGTCGTCCGCGGCGAGGGCGAGAAGCAGGAGTCGGCCTTCATCCCGGCCGCGGCTGCCGTCGGCACGCGCGCGTCCGCCGTCGACAACACCGCCAAGGGCACCACGCTCTCCCTGACCGCGCCGAAGGGCACCGCCAAGGTGAAGGTCACCGCCTCCGCCGGCACCGGCGGCGGAACGGCGGCCTCCAAGACGTACACGGTCAAGTCCGGCACCACCCAGGACGTCGAGATCCCCGTCCCCGCCGGCCTGAAGGGCACCTTCGCCCTGACCGTGGAACCCCTCACCGACACCCCCGTCCACGCCGCGCGCACCCTGACCGAGTCGGTGGACGGACTGCCCGGCTTCACGGTCCAGACCCTCCCCGACGACCGGGGGACGGTGGCGGTACCGGAGGCGGACGAGGACCTGACGGTGCTGCAGGAGTGACGGCGCCTCGGGCGGGGGCCGTTCTCCGGCGGCAGGCCGGACGCACACCGTCCGGCCGGGGCCGGACGGCCCGGCCGGCGGACGCTCAGTCCTCCCCGTACCGGGGGTCCACCGTCTCCGGGGTCAGCCCCAGCAGCTCCGCCACCTGCTCCACGACGATCTCGTGGACCAGCGCGGCCCGCTCGTCGCGCCCCTTGGTGCGGATCTCGACGGGCCGCCGGTAGACGACCACCCGCGCCGGGCGCCCCTCGCGCGCCGGGACCGCCCCGCCCAGCGGCACCGCCTCGTCGTTCCACGGGCCCGCGGCCCCGTCCAGCCGGGGCACCTCCAGCACCAGGAAGTCGATGTCGGCGAGCTGCGGCCACCGCCGCTCCAGCCGCTCCACGGAGTCCTGCACCAGGTCCGCGAACAGGTCGGCGCGGCTCGCGGCCAGCGGCACCTGAGGGGGCGCGATCGGCCCCCGCATGCCCCGGCCGTGGCGATCACGGCGGCGGGGCCCGGGGCCTGTGGCACGGGGCGGTACGGGACTGTCCATCACTACCGAAGCGTAGTCCCCGCCGCGCCCGGCCGCCCGGCCCCACGCAGCACCCCGTACGCCGTCCGGCCGCCGCGCACGGCATGTCGCGGGATGACCATTCCAGCCAAGGTTGGGCTCGATTCCGCATCTCTCCGAGACCGGCGAACTCATGGCAATTGATGGTGTTTGTACCGGGCAGCGACAGGATCGGAAGGCCTTCCTCGCCGTGAGGACTGGCGTTCGCGCAGGTCAGCGAGGTATGACTGGAGTGGCCTGTGGGGCGTTTCACAACACGACACGGTGGAGTGACCTGGTGGAGAGTCGTCGCGGCCCGCTCAAGAGTGCGGTACCGTCCAACGTCGTGAGCCCTGTACGTCGCTGTTCGCGCACCGCCTGCGGCCGACCCGCCGTCGCGACGCTGACGTACGTCTACGCCGACTCGACCGCGGTCCTCGGCCCGCTCGCGACCTACGCCGAACCCCACTGCTACGACCTGTGCGCCGAGCACTCCGAGCGGCTCACCGCGCCGCGCGGCTGGGAGGTCGTCCGGCTCCTCGACGGTTCGGCTCCGGCACGCCCCAGCGGCGACGATCTGGAAGCGCTTGCCAACGCCGTCCGCGAGGCGGCCCGCCCGCAGGAGCGCGCCGCCGGAGCCGGCGGCGGGGGACGCGGGGCGGACCCGATGGAGGTCGCCCGCCGCGGCCACCTGCGCGTGCTGCGCTCCCCGGACAACTGACGGCCGGCCGCACGGACTGACGCACAGCCATTGACGCGCCGTCGGCGCGGACGCGACCATTCCGTTCAGTCGCAGAACGAGACATCGCTTTCCGCATGACGGAATCGGGGGCGCCCGTGTACGTCCAGGAACTGCAACCCGTCGCCGGCTCGCTCGGCCTGTCCGCCCTCGTGGCGGCCACGCCCCTCGTCCTCGTCCTGATACTGCTCGGCGGCGTCCGCATGAAGGCCCATCTGGCCGGTCCAGCAGGCCTTCTGACGGCCGTTCTGGTCGCCTGCCTCGCCTACGGCATGCCGGTCGCCCAGACGCTCTCCAGCGCCGCCCAGGGCGCCGCGTTCGGCCTCTTCCCCATCCTGTGGATCGTCGTCAACGCCCTGTGGGTCTACCGGATGACCGTCCGCACCCGGCACTTCGACGTCCTGCGCCGCTCCTTCGGCAGGCTCTCCGACGACCCGCGCATCCAGGCCCTCGTCGTCGCCTTCTGCTTCGGCGCCCTGCTGGAGGCGCTCGCCGGCTTCGGCGCCCCGGTCGCCATCTGCTCGGTCATGCTCGTCGCCCTCGGCTTCGACCCGGTCCGCGCGGCCGTCGTCTCCCTCGTCGCCAACACCGCGCCGGTCGCCTTCGGCGCCATGGGCACCCCGGTGGTGACCCTGGCCCAGGTCACCGGCCTGCCCCTGGACACCGTCGCCTCGGTGGTGGGCCGTCAGACGCCGCTGCTCGCCCTCGTCGTGCCGCTCGTCCTGGTCGGCCTGGTCGACGGCCGGCGCGGCCTGCGCGAGACATGGCTGCCCGCCCTCGCCTGCGGCACGGCCTTCGCCGTCGCCCAGTTCGCCGCCTCCAACCACGTCTCCGCCCAGCTAGCCGACATCGGCGCCGCCCTCGCGGGCGCGGGCGCCCTGGTCGCCGTACCCCACGCGCGCGTGCCCGCGCCCGAGGCGGTCCGCGCGTCCGTGCTGACGGGAGCGCGCAGCGAGGAACTGGACGAGCGGGACCCCCGCCGGGAGGTCGTCCGCGCCTACGTCCCCTACGCGCTCATCGTCACGATCTTCTCCGTCGCGCAGATCCCGGCCGTCAAGGACCGCCTCGCCCGCGCGACGCGGACGTACGACTGGCCGTTCCTCGACGTCGTGGACCCCGACGGCCGTCCCGTCGGCGCCAACCTCTTCACCTGGCCGATCGTCGCCACGGGCGGCACGCTCGTGCTGCTCGCAGGCATCGGCACGGCGGCCGTTCTCGGCGTCCACGCGCGCGTGGCGGCCAAGGAGTGGGCCGCGACCGTGCGCGAACTGCGGTTCGCCATCCTCACCGTGACGTCCGTCCTGGCCCTCGCCTACGTCATGAACCTGTCCGGACAGGCCGCGACGATCGGGCACTTCGTGGCGGCGGCCGGCGCCGGACTCGCCTTCCTGTCGCCCGTCCTCGGCTGGTTCGGCGTCGCCGTCTCCGGCTCCGACACCTCCGCCAACGCGCTCTTCGGCGCCCTCCAGGTCACCGCCGCCCGCGAGTCGGGCCTCTCGCCCGAACTCCTCGCCGCCGCCAACAGCTCCGGCGGCGTGCTCGGCAAGATGATCTCCCCGCAGAACCTCACCATCGCCTGCGCCGCCGTCGGACTCGCCGGCCGCGAGGGCGACCTGCTGCGCAAGGTGCTGCCCTGGAGCCTCGGCCTGCTGCTGGCGATGTGCCTCGTCGTCGTCGGCCAGAGCTCACCCGTACTGGACTGGATGCTTCCGTAGCCCCGCCATGACCTGCGAGAGAGGTCCGCTCCGCCGGGAAGGAGCCGTCCTCGTTACGTCTGTGGGTCGGACACGGCCGACCCACAGCGGGCTGTCGGTCGCTCCGGGTAGTTTGTGGTGACTCACAGGACTTTCAGGAAGGTTTGGCCGTGGCTGCTGATCTGTCGCAGATCGTGAAGGCGTACGACGTACGCGGGCTGGTCCCGGACCAGTGGGACGAGTCCCTGGCCGAGCTGTTCGGGGCGGCCTTCGCCCGCGTCACCGGCGCCGGTGCCGTCGTCGTCGGCCACGACATGCGGCCCTCGTCGCCCGGCCTGACCCGAGCCTTCGCCCGCGGCGCGGCGGCCCGCGGCGTCGACGTCACCGAGATCGGCCTGTGCTCCACGGACCAGCTGTACTACGCCTCCGGCGCGCTGAACCTCCCGGGCGCCATGTTCACGGCCTCCCACAACCCCGCCCAGTACAACGGCATCAAGCTGTGCCGCGCGGGCGCCGCCCCGGTCGGCCAGGACACGGGCCTGGCGGAGATCCGCGACCTGGTCGAGGAGTGGACGCGGTCGGGCGCCCCCGAACCGGCCCCGACTCCGGGAACCGTCACCCGGGCCGAGACGTTGGACGACTACGCGGCGCACCTTCGCTCCCTCGTCGACCTCACCGCCATCCGCCCCCTGAAGGTCGTCGTCGACGCGGGCAACGGCATGGGCGGCCACACCGTCCCCACCGTCTTCGCCGGCCTGCCCCTGACGCTCGTCCCCCTCTACTTCGAACTCGACGGCACCTTCCCCAACCACGAGGCCAACCCCCTCGACCCGGCCAACCTCGTCGACCTCCAGAAGCGGGTCCGCGAGGAGGGAGCCGACCTCGGCCTCGCCTTCGACGGCGACGCCGACCGCTGCTTCGTCGTCGACGAACAGGGCGAGCCCGTCTCCCCGTCCGCGATCACCGCCCTCGTCGCCGCCCGCGAACTCGCCCGCCACGGCGGCCGGGGCACGGTCATCCACAACCTGATCACCTCCTGGACCGTCCCCGAGGTGGTCGAGGAGAACGGCGGCATCCCCGTCCGCACCCGCGTCGGCCACTCCTTCATCAAGGCCGAGATGGCCCGCACCGGCGCGATCTTCGGCGGCGAGCACTCCGCCCACTACTACTTCAAGGACTTCTGGAACGCCGACACCGGCATGCTGGCCGCCCTCCACGTCCTCGCGGCCCTCGGCGGCCAGGACGCCCCCCTGTCCTCCCTGGTCGCCCAGTACGACCGCTACTCGGGCTCCGGCGAGATCAACTCCACCGTCGCCGACCAGTCCGCCAGCATCGCCGCGATCAAGGCCGCCTACGGCACCCGCGAGGACGTCACCCTCGACGAACTCGACGGCCTCACCGTCTCCTCCGGGCAGTGGTGGTTCAACGTCCGCCCCTCCAACACCGAGCCCCTCCTCCGCCTCAACGCGGAGGCCCGCGAGGAGGCGACGATGAGGAAGATCCGGGACGAGGTGCTGGGGATCATCCGGGGCTGAGGCGGCCGGAGCGCGCGGTCGCCACGGACGCGGCCACCGTCCGCCGGTCACCGGGCGGCGAACGCCGGACGCTGAGGCGGCGGCGGGCGCACAGGCGCCGAGGCGGCCTGGGGCTCACGGGCTCCCGGGCGCCCAGCCGGCCGACGACCTCTCTCCTGAGGCCGAGCCGCCCCAGGGCGCCCGGGGCCGAAGCGGCCCTGACCCACGGGGCCGAGGCGGACCGGAGGCCGAAGCGGTCCCCAGCTCGTGCAGCTGAGGCGGCCGGCGACTCGGGCAGCCGAGGCGGCCCCCAGCCCGCGCAGCCGAAGCGGCCGGCGACTCGCGCGCCCGGTGAGCCGAAGGCCCCCGTCCGCCTGACCGGCCGGTACCCACCGGCGCCGAAGCGGCCGGGACCTCACCGGAGCGGCGAGGGGCGTGCGAGGGGCGTGCCCCGGGGCAGAACGGGCAAGGGAGCCAGGAGTGAAACCCTCCGCGACCACCCCGCCACCCCACCCCCGCCGGCGGTACGCTGACCAGGCACATCCGCACCCCCCGCACCCGCCACCACGGCACCGACCCACCCGGAAGGACATCCCATGCCGCTCGAAGCCGGCCTCCTGGAGATCCTCGCCTGCCCGGCCTGCCACGCCCCCCTCGAGGAGCAGGACACCGAGCTGATCTGCACCGGACAGGGCTGCGGCCTGGCGTACCCCGTCCGCGACGGCATCCCCGTCCTCCTCGTCGACGAGGCCCGCCGCCCCGCGTAACGGCGGCCACCCCACCCCCGCCCCCCGGCGCCCGCACAACGACGACGACCCGGCGATCGGAGAACTGACGCCATGCTCGACGAATCGCTGCTCGACACGCCGGAGGCCCTGGCCGAGGCAGACCACCGGGCCCTCCTGCGCGGAGCTGCCGAGGCCGGCGCCCGTGTCCGCACCGCCGCCCGGCACGCCACCGAGGCCGGCGTCCACCAGCTCGAACCGGACGGCCGCCCGCGCGCGATCCTCATCGCCGGCCCCGGAGCGGCCGCCACCTGCGTCGCCGACCTCCTCGGCACCCTCGCCGGCGCCTCCTGCCCGGTCACCCGCCTCGCCCCCACCGGCGTGGCCCCCGCCGCGGGCGCCCTGCGCTGGGAACTCCCCGGCTGGGTCGGCTCCGTCGACCTCCTCCTCATCGCCACCCCCGACGGCACCGAACCCGGACTCTCCCTCCTCGCCGAGCAGGCCTACCGGCGCGGCTGCACCGTCGCCGCCGTCGCACCCGCCCGCTCCCCGCTCACCGAGGCCGTGGCCGGCGCCCACGGCCTGTTCGTACCGATGGCGACCGCGCCGTACGAACAGGACGAGCAGCCCCCCGTCGCCGCGTCCGCCCCGGGCGTCCTGTGGGCCCTGTTCACCCCGCTCCTCGCGCTCCTCGACCGGATCGCCCTGCTCTCCGCCCCGCCGGACGCGCTGGAGAAGGTCGCCGACCGCCTCGACCACATCGCCGAGCGCTGCGGCCCCGCCATCGCGACCTACAGCAACCCCGCCAAGACCCTGGCCGCCGAACTCGCCGACGCCCTCCCCGTCGTCTGGACCGAGGGCGACTCCGCCGGCCCCGCCGGCCGCCGCTTCGCCGCCGCGCTCGCCGAACTCTCCGGCCGCCCCGCCGTCGTCGCCGAACTCCCCGAGGCCCTCGCCGCCCACAGCACCCTGCTCGCCGGCCCCCTCGCCGCCAGCGCCGACCCGGACGACTTCTTCCGCGACCGCGTCGAGGAACCGCCCGCCCTGCACGCGCGCGTGGTGCTGCTGCGCGACCGCCCGATCGGCGGACTCACCGCCGCCCCCGCCGCCCGCGACCTCGCCCTCAGCCACGACACGCCGATCAGCGAGCTCGAACCGGAGCCCGGCGACGAACTCGTCACCCTGGCCGAACTGATCGCCATCACGGATTTCGCCGCCGTTTACCTGGCGCTCGCCTCGGGCGCCTGATCTGGCGACCGACCGTCCGCACCTTCGCGGGCCGCCGCGACGAACACCGGCGCGCCGGCCCACGCGACAGACGGACCGTCACAGCCGACCGCGGCAGCCACCCGCGCGGCAGCCGCGGCAGACCGACAGACAGGCAGGCAGAGACACCGCATGGACCGCCTCGACAACACCGTCCGCCCCTACGCCTGGGGTTCCCCCACCGCCATCCCGCACCTCCTCGGCGTCGAACCGACCGGCGAACCACAGGCCGAGATGTGGATGGGCGCCCACCCGGGCGCCCCCTCCCGCACCGACCGGGGCACCCTCCTCGACGTCATCGAGACCGACCCGCGCGGGGAACTCGGCGCGGCCGCCGTCACCCGGTTCGGCCCCCGCCTCCCCTTCCTCCTCAAGATCCTCGCCGCCGGCGCCCCCCTCTCCCTCCAGGTCCACCCCGACCTGGCACAGGCCCGCGCGGGCTACGAGGACGAGGAGCACCGGGGCGTCCCCGCCGACGCCCCCCACCGCAACTACAAGGACGCCAACCACAAACCCGAACTCATCTGCGCCCTCACCGAGTTCGACGGCCTCTGCGGCTTCCGCGCCCCCACCCACGCCGCCGACCTCCTCGACGGCCTCGGCGTCGACTCCCTCAAGCCGTACGCCGACCTCCTGCGCGCCCACCCCGAAGAGGCGGCCCTGCGCGAGGTCCTCACCGCGATCCTCACCGCCGACCCCGACGAGATGACCCACACCGTCACCGCCGCCGCGGCCGCCTGCGACCGCCTCGGCGGCGACCACGCCCCCTACGCCGGCATCGCCCACCACCACCCCGGCGACCCCGGCGTCATCGCGGCCATGCTCCTCAACCACGTCCGCCTCCAGCCCGGCGAAGCCCTCTTCCTCGGCGCCGGCGTCCCGCACGCCTACCTCAGCGGCCTCGGCGTCGAGATCATGGCCAACTCCGACAACGTCCTGCGCTGCGGCCTGACCCCCAAACACGTCGACGTCCCCGAACTCCTGCGCATCGTCCGCTTCGAACCCGGCGACCCCCACGTCCTGCGCCCCGAAGCCGGCCCGGACGGCGAGGAGGTCTACGAGACCCCCATCGACGAGTTCCGCCTCTCCCGGTACGTCCTGCCCGAGGGCACCGCCCCCCACGACCTCACCCTCGCGACCCCGCAGATCCTCCTGTGCACCGCCGGCACCGTCCACGCGGGTGACCACGGCCTTACCCCCGGCCACTCCGTCTTCGTCCCCGCGGGCGAAAGAGCCGAAGTGTCCGGGCCCGGCACGGTCTACCGTGCGACGGTCGTCGCCTGACGCATCCCGCCGCGCCCACCGGGCACACGCACCACGGCCCGGGCTGCAACAATGGCGCACTGCAAAGGACGGGCAAAGCCGACGAGGGCACGAGCGCCCCCAGGACCACCCGAGGACGAAGGGACCACGCGAACACATGAGCGCGTCAGGCGGTACCAAGGCGATCGTGGCGGCACTCGCCGCCAACCTCGCGATCGCGGCAGCGAAGTTCGTGGCGTTCGCCTTCAGCGGCTCGTCGTCGATGCTCGCCGAGGGCGTCCACTCGCTCGCCGACTCCGGCAACCAGGCCCTCCTCCTGGTCGGCGGCAAGAAGGCCCAGCGCGAGGCCACCCCCCAACACCCCTTCGGCTACGGCCGCGAACGCTACATCTACGCCTTCCTCGTCTCCATCGTCCTCTTCTCCGTCGGCGGCATGTTCGCCATCTACGAGGGCTACGAGAAGATCAAGCACCCGCACGAGCTGGAGCACTGGTACTGGCCCGTCGGCGTCCTGATCTTCGCGATCATCGCCGAGTCCTTCTCCTTCCGGACGGCCATCAAGGAGTCCAACCCGCTGCGCGGCGACCTCTCCTGGAAGGAGTTCGTACGCCGCGCCAAGGCCCCCGAACTCCCCGTCGTCCTCCTGGAGGACCTCGGCGCCCTCGTCGGCCTGGTCCTCGCCCTGCTCGGCGTCGGCCTCGCCATCATCACCGGCGACAGCGTCTGGGACGGCGTCGGCACCGTCTGCATCGGTGTGCTGCTGGTCCTCATCGCCCTCGTCCTCGCCGCCGAGACCAAGTCCCTCCTCCTCGGCGAGTCCGCCGGAGTGGAGGACGTCCACAAGATCGAAACCGCCATCGTCGACGGCGACACCGTCACCCGCGTCATCCACATGCGCACCCTCCACCTCGGCCCCGAGGAACTCCTCGTCGCCGCCAAGATCGCCGTCCGGCACGACGACACCGCCACCGAGGTCGCCACCGCCATCGACGCCGCCGAGACCCGCATCCGCGAGGCCGTCCCCATCGCCCGCGTCATCTACCTCGAGCCCGACATCTACAGCGAGACCGAGGCCACCAAGGGCGCCGACCCCGAAGCGACCCCCGGCGGCCCGAGCCACACCCCGGCCGACCACTGACCGCCCAGCCACCCGACGGGGCCCGCCGACCACGGCGGGCCCCGTCGCGTTTCCCGCCCCCACACACCCCCTCACCTCCCACGGCCGGTGTGATCCGCCGGAGCTGGACTGGGGCCCCACCGGGCCACCGTGTAGCTTTGAAGGGAGCCAGACGTCGCTGCTGATGGCGGTCGGGCGGTCCACGACGGACCGGCCGAGGGAGAGAGGGCCTCCGACGGACTGCGCCGCGCGCACTGCGGGCACACCCACGTCCCCGCAGGACACCCCTGTGTCCGCCGCCGCGCAGACCAGCCGTACCCACACCTCGCCCCAACCCCGAGGAGCAGCTCACCATGACGACTGTCGACAACCGACAGGACTTCAAGGTCGCCGACCTCTCCCTGGCCGCGTTCGGCCGCAAGGAGATCACCCTCGCCGAGCACGAGATGCCGGGCCTCATGGCGATCCGCAAGGAGTACGCCGCCGCCCAGCCCCTCGCCGGCGCCCGCGTCACCGGCTCCCTGCACATGACCGTGCAGACCGCCGTCCTCATCGAGACCCTCGTCGCCCTCGGCGCCCAGGTCCGCTGGGCCTCCTGCAACATCTTCTCCACCCAGGACCACGCGGCCGCCGCCATCGCCGTCGGCCCGAACGGCACCGCGGACAACCCCCAGGGCGTCCCGGTCTTCGCCTGGAAGGGCGAGACCCTGGAGGAGTACTGGTGGTGCACCGAGCAGGCCCTGACCTGGCCGGACAGCCCCACCGGCGGCCCCAACATGATCCTCGACGACGGCGGTGACGCCACCCTCCTCGTCCACAAGGGCGTCGAGTACGAGAAGGACGGCAAGGTCCCCGCCGTCGACACCGCCGAGAACGAGGAACACCGCGTCATCCTCGAACTCCTGCACCGCACCATCACCGAGGGCTCCCAGAAGTGGACCCAGCTCGCCTCGGAGATCCGCGGCGTCACCGAGGAGACCACCACCGGCGTCCACCGCCTGTACGAGATGCAGCGCGACGGCGTCCTCCTCTTCCCGGCGATCAACGTCAACGACGCCGTCACCAAGTCGAAGTTCGACAACAAGTACGGCTGCCGCCACTCCCTCATCGACGGCATCAACCGCGCCACCGACGTCCTCATCGGCGGCAAGACCGCCGTCGTCTGCGGCTACGGCGACGTCGGCAAGGGCTGCGCCGAGTCCCTGCGCGGCCAGGGCGCCCGCGTCATCGTCACCGAGATCGACCCCATCTGCGCCCTCCAGGCCGCGATGGACGGCTACCAGGTCACGACCCTCGACGAGGTCGTCGACAAGGCCGACATCTTCATCACCACGACCGGCAACAAGGACATCATCATGGCCTCGGACATGGCCAAGATGAAGCACCAGGCCATCGTCGGCAACATCGGCCACTTCGACAACGAGATCGACATGGCCGGCCTCGCCAAGGTCCCCGGCATCGTCAAGGACGAGGTCAAGCCGCAGGTCCACACCTGGACCTTCCCCGACGGCAAGGTGATCATCGTCCTGTCCGAGGGCCGCCTGCTGAACCTGGGCAACGCCACCGGCCACCCGTCCTTCGTGATGTCCAACTCCTTCGCGGACCAGACGCTGGCCCAGATCGAGCTGTTCACCAAGCCGAACGAGTACCCGACCGGCGTCTACACCCTGCCCAAGCACCTCGACGAGAAGGTCGCCCGCCTCCACCTGGACGCGCTGGGCGTCAAGCTCACCCAGCTCCGCCCCGAGCAGGCCGCCTACATCGGCGTCGACGTCGAGGGCCCCTTCAAGCCGGACCACTACCGCTACTGAGTCCGCAGCCCCACCGCCGGGGAGCGCACCCGAGTACCGACGCGCCCCCCGGCACCGGACAGATCCTCCGAGGCAGGCCCCCGCACCCCCGTGTCGGGGGCCTGCCCCTTCGGTCTCCGGCCGCACCGGCCGTCTCCGCGCCGGGCACCTCGGCGAGGTGCCCGGACCAGCCCGTCACACCTCAGGACCCCGATGCCCCGCGGCCGCTATGCGCTCCACGACCCGCACGATCACACCCCCCTCGCCCATGAGCACTTCCAGTGCGCCCCCGGCCCCACCGGCTGGCGGTACGTCTCCCGGCTGACCACCCCCACCGGCGATCACAGCGGCTCCGTGGACCTCACCCTCGACGACTTGGGCCGCCCTCTCCGACTCGAACTCCACGCGGGCGGCTGGCAGGTACGCGGCGCGGCCCTCGACGGCGTCACCTGGGTCCGCACCGACCCCACCGGCACCCACGCCACGGAAGGCAACGTCCAGGCCCACGCCTTCACCGGCACCTCCCCCGCCTTCCTCGTCGCCACCGCCCGACTCCTGCGTCTCACCCTTCCCACCTCCGCAACCCGCGTTCGCCTCGTCGCCTTCACGGACCCGGTCCTCGCCCCGCGCACCGTGGACCAGTCCTGGGCCTTGGTCGAAAGAGAAGCACACGCCACTGACAACGGCCCCCTGATCGTGGACGCATACCAGGTCACAGCCCTGGACACGGGCGAGCAGCACACCGTCCACATCGCCGGGGACGTGGTGCTCGCGGCACCCGGAGTCGAGCTGGAAGACCTCGCCTCACCCCCGTCGACCTTCCCCTGACCCCTGGCGGCAAGACCTAGGCGGGCGGCACGAATCCAGTCGCCGGACGCTCCGCCGCCGGCACCCCGCCCCCAGCCCCGGACCCCGACGCCGACCCGCCCCCCGCCCCGGACCCCGGCGCCGACGCGGCCTCCGCCGCCACCCCGCCACCACCAGAGCCGGACGGCACCACACCCGGCCCGATGCCACCCCCGCCCCTCCCGCCCCCGGTCCCGAACGCCCGCCGCGCCTCCCGCACCTGCCGCTCGTGCAGGACAGCCGCCAGATACGCGGCCGACGGCACCCCCTGAGGCACCGGCATCCCCGTACACGCCGCGAGATCCCCGGCCAGCCGCTCCGCCATCGACCGGCCCACCTGCGGATCCAACTGCTCCACCCGTCCCAGGTACTGCCGGACGGCCAGCCACAGACCGTCCGGCACCGCCGACAGATCGAGCCCGGAGAACCTCCCGGCCAGCCACGGCGGCGGAGGAGGCAGGAACCCGGTTCGCGCCACCGGCACCCGCTCCCGCACCACCAGCGTCCCCGCGAACACGTCCCCGAGCCGCCGCCCCCGCGCCGACACCAGAGAGGCGACACAGGCCACCACCCCCGCCGTCAGCAGGATCTCCACCACCCCGAGCGCGCCCCGCACCAGCGCGTGCCGGAACCGGATCGGCCCGCCGTCGTCCCTCACCACCCGCAACCCGCACGCCAGCTTCCCCAGGGACCGCCCCCGAGTGAGCGTCTCCACCGCGACCGGCCCACCCACCAGCACCAGCAGGAACGCGGCGATCGACACCGCCGTCCGCGCGGCCTCGTCCAGGGACGCCGTGGCCGCCACCAGGGCGATGCTCACGACGACGTAGCCCGCCACGGCCACCGTCAGATCCAGCAACGCGGCCAAGGACCTGCTGGGCAGCCTGGCAGGCTCCAGCTCCAGCGCGACCGCCTCACCCGTCACCAGCTCACTCACGCCCGCCGCCCTTCCCGACCCGCCCCGACGACGGCCAGTCTGCCAAGCTGAGAACCCACCGCACCGCAGTACGACAAGCTGACGTACACGACCGGCCGCCCACGAAGCCGAGGAGCAGGGACACCGATGGACCTCGACGTCTTCGTCTCCGCGCACCGAGCCGAATGGGACCGCCTCGACGCCCTCCTGCGCCGGCGCCGCCTCACCGGCAGCGAGGCCGACGAACTCGTCACCCTCTATCAGCGCACGGCCACCCACCTCTCGCTGATCCGGTCCAGCGCCCCCGACCCGCAGCTCACCGGTCGGCTCAGCCATCTGGTGGCCCGCGCGCGCAGCACGGTGACAGGCACCCGACAGGCCTCCTGGCACGACGCCACGCGCTTCCTCACCCGGGGCTTCCCCGCCGCGGTGTACCGGACGCGCCACTGGTGGGTCCCGACCGCGCTCGTCTCCACCGCCGTCGCCGCCCTTCTGGGGTGGTGGATCGGCACGCACCCCGAAGTGCGGTCCTCCATAGCCGCCCCCGCCGAGCTGCGCGAGCTCACCCGGCCCGGTGGCCAGTACGAGAGCTACTACTCCAGCCACCCGGCCACCTCCTTCGCCGCCCAGGTCTGGACGAACAACGCCCAGGCAGCCGCGATGTGCCTGGTCCTGGGCGTCTTCCTCGGCCTGCCGGTCCTGTGGATCCTCTTCCAGAACATGCTCAACCTCGGCATCGGCATCGGCCTGATGTCCTCGGCCGGCCGGCTCGACACCTTCCTCGGCCTCGTCCTCCCGCACGGCCTCCTCGAACTCACCGCGGTCTTCGTCGCCGCCGGCACCGGCCTGCGGCTCGGCTGGACACTGATCGACCCGGGCCCCCGCACGCGGCGCACGGCCCTGGCGGAAGAGGGCCGAGCCGCCGTGGCCATGGCCATCGGCCTCGCCCTGGTCCTCTTCGTCTCGGGCGCCGTCGAAGGCTTCGTCACCCCGTCCGGCCTGCCCACCTGGACTCGCATCACCATCGGCATCACCGCCGAGCTGGCCTTCCTCGCCTACGTCTACGTCCTCGGCGCCAGGGCCGTCCGTGCCGGGGACACGGGCGACCTCGACCACGCGGAGCGGAGCGCCACGGCGCCGACGGCCGCGTGATGTGCGACGGGCCCTGCCGAGCTGCTAGTCTCCTCTTCGCCCCACAAGAGCCGTTGACACGGAGCGCGTGGGGAGGTAGATTCGAACAGTTGCCTGGACTGGACAGGGTCCGGTCGGCAACAGGTTAGGATCTATAAGGCCTCTCGGAACACTTCTTCCACAGAAGCCACCCCCGATTAATCGGAAATGAGTGGCCGGTCAGACCGGCTCGGAACTTCTGATAAAGTCGGAACCGCCGGAAAGGAAACCGCGAAACAAAAGCGGGAACCTGGAAAGCACCGAGGAAATCGGATCGAGAAAAGATCTGATAGAGTCGGAAACGCAAGACCGAAGGGAAGCGCCCGGAGGAAAGCCACGAGAGAGTCTCTCGGGTGAGTACAAAGGAAGCGTCCGTTCCTTGAGAACTCAACAGCGTGCCAAAAATCAACGCCAGATATGTTGATACCCCGTCCCCGGCAGTGATAGCCGAGGATGAGGTTCCTTTGAAAAAACAGCGAGGACGCTGTGAACGGTCGGGCCTATTCCGCCTGACTGTTCCGCTCTCGTGGTGTTCAACCGGATTACCGGTAAACATTCACGGAGAGT
>NZ_JBHWKO010000028.1:0-113828 GCF_042731035.1 Streptomyces sp. NPDC059895 | reverse complement strand
GGCGGGGGGTGGGGGGGGGGGGGGTGGGGGGGGGGGGGGTGGGGGGGGTGGGGTGGGGGGGGGGGCGCCGTGCGGGCCCCGGCGACGGGGGGGCCGCCGGGCCCCTCTCGCGTGTTCGCCTACAGCGCGCCGAAACCCACCTTGCGCGGGGCCGGCTCGCCCAGCTCGACGTAGGCCAGGCGGTCCGCCGGGACCAGGACCTTGCGGCCGTGCTGGTCCACGAGGCTGAGCAGCTGCGACTTACCGGCCAGGGCCTCGGCCACTACCCGCTCGACCTCCTCGGGAGTCTGACCGCTCTCCAGAACGATCTCGCGGGGCGCGTGCTGCACGCCGATCTTGACCTCCACGGCTATGTCCCTCCGACGGTCAGTGGTGCGCGGGCGTCCGCGCCGTACGCTGCACACATTAGCCCGGTGAGGGGACGGACACGGCATGGCCGTCCACGCCACGAGCGAACAACGGGCGGGAACAAACAGCCGGCACGCGGCAACGGCTCAGTGCTGATCGGTGCCGTGCAGCGGGAAACCGGCGATGCCGCGCCAGGCCAGCGAGGCCAGCAGCTGCACCGCCTGGTCGCGCGGGACGCTGCGGTCGCTGTGCAGCCAGGAACGGGCCACCACCTGGGCGAGTCCGCCGAGACCCGAGGCCAGCAGCATCGACTCCGCGCGCGAGAGACCGGTGTCCTCGGCGATCACGTCGCAGATCGCCTCGGCGCACTCGTTGGTGACCTTGTCGACGCGTTCGCGCACCGCGGGCTCGTTCGTCAGGTCCGACTCGAAGACCAGCCGGAACGCCCCTCCGTCGTCCTCGACGTACGCGAAGTAGGCGTCCATCGTGGCGCGGACGCGCTGCTTGTTGTCCGTGGTCGACGCGAGCGCGCTGCGGACCGCCTGGATGAGTGACTCGCAGTGCTGGTCCAGCAGGGCGAGGTAGAGATCGAGCTTGCCCGGGAAGTGCTGGTAGAGCACCGGCTTGCTGACACCGGCGCGTTCGGCGATGTCGTCCATCGCGGCCGCGTGGTAGCCCTGTGCGACAAAGACTTCCTGGGCGGCGCCCAGCAGCTGGTTCCGTCGGGCACGGCGCGGCAGGCGCGTGCCTCGCGGGCGCGCCGCCTCAGTTTGCTCGATGGCTGTCACGCCGCCTCCCAAAGTCGTCCTCTTGCGGTGTGCCGCCGCGCCGCCATCGTACTTTTCGGTAACCCTGCTGTGCGCGGTGCGAGCGCAGAATTTCACGGACCGGACGGTGACAAAAGCCGTACGCAAGGTTTCAAAGCGGGGCGTTGTGGGCAGAATGCGGCCCCGTCCCAGGTCGGCGCGGGGTGGCGCGGCCGTGGATGGCCGTCGGTCCCCGGCGGTTCTGGGCCACTGTCTCCCGGTCCCTGACTCCGGGTCACCGTCCGTCAGCGGTAGTCGTCCTCGTCGAGCGAGACGACACGGGCCTGTTCGACGAGGTCGGCCTCGTTCGCCCGGGCGGGATCCACGCCCTCCAGGGGATCGTCGCGCTCCGGTGCGACGTCGGTGTGCTGCTGGGCGGCATCGTTCTCCGGGGCCTCGACGTCGAACTCCGCCGCTTCGTCCTCCGTGAACGTCTCGGGTTCGGTGGGGTCTATGGCCATGGCGGGCTCCCTTCCTACGAACGTCCCTGAAGATGCAGGGGCCACAGCGGGTGCCCTCTGTACGAGCCTAGGAGACACCCTTTTCGGACGCTATGCGATGTGCCCGGATTCCGTGCGGCCATCCGGACCCGGGTCATGGCTGTGACGCCGAACACACGGGCCCCGACGTGATCACCTCGTAACATTGCCGCATGTCTTCGACCGAGCTGCCGTCCGTGCCGCCCACCGACGTGCTTCCGGAGGCCGCGTCCGTCCGGATCGCCGAGGGCGAGCGGCTCCGGTCGGTCGGACTGCCGGGCGTCACCCTGAAGGTCCGCAGCAGGCCGCCCGCGCGCGAGGGGCTCGAACCGGCGCTGTACGTGCACGGGCTGGGCGGTTCCTCGCAGAACTGGTCCGCGCTGATGGCACTGCTCGACGGGGTCGTCGAGAGCGAGGCCGTCGACCTGCCCGGCTTCGGCGACTCGCCGCCGCCGGACGACGGCGACTACTCCGTCACGGCACACGCGCGTGCCGTCATCCGCTACCTCGACGCGTCCGCGCGCGGGCCCGTGCACCTCTTCGGCAACTCCCTCGGCGGCGCGGTGTCCACGCGCGTCGCCGCGGTCCGCCCCGACCTCGTCCGCACGCTCACGCTCGTCTCGCCCGCCCTGCCGGAGCTGCGTGTGCAGCGCACCGCGGTGCCGACGGGACTGCTCGGCCTGCCCGGGGTGGCCACGCTCTTCAACCGGTTCACCCGCGCGTGGACGGCCGAACAACGCGTCCGTGGCGTCACCGCCCTGTGCTACGGCGACCCCGGGCGGGTCTCGCCGGAGGCGTTCCGCCACGCGGTGGAGGAGATGGAGCGGCGGCTGCGGCTGCCGTACTTCTGGGACGCGATGACACGTTCCGCGCGCGGGCTGGTCAGCGCCTACACCCTGGGGGGCCAGCACGGGCTGTGGCGCCAGGCCGAACGCGTCCTCGCCCCCACTCTCCTCGTGTACGGCGGCCGCGACCAACTCGTCGGCTTCCGCATGGCCCAGCGGGCCGCACGGGCGTTCCGCGACTCCCGTCTGCTCACCCTGCCGGACGCCGGGCACGTGGCGATGATGGAGTATCCGGAGACGGTCGCGACGGCGTTCAGGGAGCTGCTGGCGGAGACCGGCGCGAGGACGCGTCCGGGAACCGGCCGGGACCGTGAAACGTTGTCCGAGCGGACCGGCGGGTCCGCGGACGCGGGGAGCTGAGGGGGGTCGTGGGACGCCACAGCCGACGGGGGCCCGCGCCCAAGAGCGCGTCGCAGAGCGGTTCGGGGGGTGCCTCACCCGCACCGGGGGCTCCGGCCGGGGACAGGGACACGGTGCGGGACAGTCGTGGGCGGGGGACCGCGGACCGGCCCGCCGACGGCACGCCGCCACACGGCACGCCCCGGCTTCCCGACGGGACTCCGCCCGGTGGTGTGCCCCGGTTCCCCGACGGGACTCCGCCCGGTGGTGTGCCCCGGGTCGCTCATGGCACTCCGGCCGGTGGTGTGCCCCGGGTCCCCGGGGGGCCGCCGGCCCAGGGCACGCCGAGGCTCTCCGGCGGGACGCCGGCTCACGGCACCCCCGGGGTCGTCGACGGCACGCCCGCCCGCGGCATGCCGAGGCTTCCCGACGGGACGCCCGCCCGTGGCGTCCCGCGGGTCCGTGGCGGTCATCCCCAGCAGCGTGAGACCGGGGGAGGCTGGGGCGAGCTGGGCGGGGGGCGCACGGCCGGTGATGCCGGGCCCGTGATCCCCCGTCAGCGGCCGGCGACCTCGGGCGGGCCGCGTCAGGAGTACCTCGACGCCTTCGCCGAGGACGGGGACGTCTCCGCGCGTCGCAGGCCCGTGCCCGTCGCCGCGTCCGCGCGCGCCAAGGACCCGTACGGCACCGACACCGACACCTTCAGCCCGCGGGATCCGGACGGCCGCCAGGACCCGGACGGCCGCCGGGATCCTCGCGGCTCCCTGGACCCGGACGACCCCCGGAGCCACCTCGGCGTGTCCGCTTCCGTCGCCGGTCCGGACGCGGACCGCCGCCCGGCCGGCGCCGCCGACGGCGCGCCCCCCACCGGTGAACCCACGACCGCCGCGAAGGGCGGCAGGGGGCGGGCGTTCACCGGGGTCGCGGCCGCCGCCGTCACCACCGTGCTGGCCGTCGTGGTGGCCGGGCAGGTCGCCGACTCGCGTGGGGGCGGGGACTCCGTCCGGTCGCAGTCCGCAGCCGACAAGGCCGGCCGTGACGTCCGTGACTCCTCCGGGCGCGGGGACGACCGGCCGAGCCCCTCCGCGTCGGCCGTGGCGGCACCGCTGACGTACGAGCAGAAGATGGCCCGGAAGTACGAGATCAGCGCCACGCTCGAAGGGTCGGGGACGTTCGAGGCGGTGCCGGGTGTCGACAAGGCGCCCGGCACCGGGCAGAAGTACACCTACCGCGTGGACGTCGAGGAGGGGCTGGGGCTCGACGCCGAGCTCTTCGCGCAGGCCGTGCAGACGACGCTGAACGACGACCGCAGCTGGGCGCACAACGGCGCGCGCACCTTCGAGCGGATCTACTCGGGCGATCCCGACTTCGTCATCACGCTCGCCAGCCCCGGCACCACCGCCGACTGGTGCGCGCGATCGGGCCTGGACACCACCGTGGACAACGTCTCCTGCGACTCGGCCGCCACCCAGCGCGTGATGATCAACGCCTACCGCTGGGCGCAGGGGTCCGAGACCTACGGCGACGCGATGCACTCCTACCGGCAGATGCTCATCAACCACGAGGTCGGCCACCGGCTCGGCTACGGCCATGTCACCTGCGACAAGGACGGGGATCTCGCGCCGGTCATGCAGCAGCAGACGAAATTCCTCGAGCACGACGGGATCAGCTGTCTGCCGAACGCCTGGCCCTACCCCGAAAGCTGACGAACGGGCCCGCCGTCCCGTCCGGCGTCCGCCCGGGCGGACCGAGGGCGTGACGTTTCGCGTTCGTGCGATCTCTTAGCGCGACGAAACGCGGCCCGCACGGGAAAGTTACGACCGTTCACCCCTTTTGGTGGCGCGACGGACAACCGTCCGTCGTGCCACCGCCTTGTCCGCATACGTTCTTCCCGCTGCGAGCCGCCGGGTCAACGGCGGCTCACCAAACGGGAGATCGGGGGTGCACGCGTGCGCATCGGACTGCTTACGGAGGGTGGCTATCCGTATGTGAACGGTGACGCCGGACTCTGGTGCGACCGGCTCGTGCGCGGGCTCGGGCAGCACGAGTTCGACCTCTACGCGCTCAGCCGCAGCGAGAGCCAGGAGGCCACCGGCCGGGTCGGACTGCCGCCGAACGTCGGCCGGGTGCATACCGCGCCACTGTGGAGGGCGCGCGACGACGGAGCGGCGCACGGCCGCCGCGCGCGCCGGCGCTTCACCGAGTGCTACGGCGAACTGGTGAGCGTCCTGTGCGAGGGAAGCCCCGCCGATGCCTCGAACGCCTCGCATGCCTCGAACGCCTCGGTGGACCGTTTCGCTTCTCAGGCGGACCGTTTCGGCAGTGCGCTGTACGGCCTCGCCGACCTCGCCCGCGACGAGGGCGGGCTGGTTGGCGCCCTCCGCTCGGAGAGCGCCGTGCGGACGTTGGAGCGCGCCTGCCGTGCGCCCGGCGCGCTGCGCACGGCGCGTGAGGCGCGCGTACCCGATCTGCTCGCCGTCGCCGCACACCTGGAACGCCTTCTGCGCCCCCTCTCGTTCGACTGGTACGCGGACCGCGGCGCCGACGGCCTCGGCTCCGTCGACCTGTGCCATGCGGCGTCGGGCGGTGCCGCCGCCCTGCCGGGGCTCGTGGCACGGCACTTCTTCGGGGTGCCCCTGGTGGTCACGGAGTACGGGGTGCGGTTACGGACCCACTACCTGAGCTCCGGTGCCGGGGCGGACGCCACGGGCTGCGAGGCCGCCTCGTCGCCGGCCGGCCCGTCCGCGGAACCGACCTCCGCCGTCCGCGCGCTGCTCGCCGCCCTCCACGGGCGGCTCGCCGCCGAGGTGTACCGGCAGGCGGCCTGTGTGACCTCCGGGAACGCGCACGCCCGTCGCTGGCAGGAGCGGTGCGGGGCCGACCGCACCGCGCTGCGCACCGTGTACCCCGGCATGGAGGCCGCCCGCTTCGCCGAGGCCGGCGACTCCCCGGACGGTGCCGACCCGCGCACCCTGGTCTGGATCGGCCGTGTGGAACCGGCCAAGGACCTGGTGTCCCTGCTGCACGCCTTCGCGCAGGTCCACACGGAGGAACCCGGAACCAGGCTGCGGATCATCGGAGCGCCGGCCGGGCCCGAAGGGCAGGCGTACCTCGGCCACTGCCGGATGCTGGCCGCGCAGCTCTTCCCCGACGAGGCGGACGGACCGCACGCCGTCGGGGACAACCCCGTCTCCTTCGAGGAGATCGGCGGCCCGGAGGCGCCCGGCCTCGCGGAGGCGTACGCGGCGGGTGCCGTCGTCGTTCTCTCCAGCGTCGTCGAGGGCTTCCCGGTCGGCCTGGTCGAGGCGATGTTCTGCGGCCGCGCGACGGTGTCCACCGACGTCGGGGCGATCGTCGAGGTCATCGGCGGTACGGGACTGGTCGTCCCACCGCGCAACCCGCGAGCACTCGCGAACGCGTGCGTGGCGCTGCTGCGGGACCCCGAGCGCCGTGCGCGCCTGGGCGCGGCCGCCCGCGCACGCGCCCTCGAACTCTTCACGGTCGAGCAGAATCTCGCCGCCTTCCACGGCATCTATCTGGAGACCGTCGCCCGCAGCCCGGTCCGTCGGATCGTCCTCGACGAGGCCGGCGAGCCCCGGCCCTTCGCCGCCCCGGCGGAGTCATGGATGCCGGGCCCCTGGACCGGACCCCGCGCACGGAACCAGGCCGGGCCCGGAGCCGCACGGGTGGCGGGAGCGTCGGGAGGGGACGCGCCGCCGGTGCGCGCTGCCTCACCGGCGTCCGGCCACTCACCGGTGCGGGCGGCGTCGGCGGTGCCTTTCGTGGCGTCGGGCGGTACGAGGGAGGGAGCGCGATGAGCGGCCTCGGTGAACTCTTCGGTGAACTGGACCGGCCCGGGACGCCGGGCAGCCCAGGAGCCTGGGACGAGCGGTCGGAAGGGTGGCTGGCGGGGGACAGCCGCGGAGTGGGGGAGCGCCGCGGAGTGGGAGAGCGTCCTCGGCCGGGGGGCCGTGAGCAGGCGGGCGGTGACACCGACCCCGGTGAGGGCCATGGCGATGTGCACGGCGAGGGACATGGTGAGGGCCACCGTGAGTGGCACGGTGGGGGCCACCGTGAGGGGGAGGAACGGGGGAGTGCCGGGGCCGGGGCCGGGGCCGGGGGCCGGAAGAGGGGCGTCGGCGCGCCTTCCTCCCCCCGAGCCGAAGCGGCGGCCCCCCGCGGCCCGGGTGCGCCCCGCCGAGCCGCCGCGGACCCCGTGAAGGTCCTGATGCACCGCCACCGCGCACTGTGCGAACGGGCCGTCGACCCCTTGGAGATCGCGGCCGCCCTGGAGGCCCACGGCATCACCGACCGGACCGCCGCCCGCTTCCGGCACCGGGACGTCTTCTCCCTCGCGGAGGAGATGTACGCCCGCGTACCCCGCGACGGCGACACGCCACCGCCACCGGCAGCGCCCGAGGCGCTCCCGAGGGCGCGCGCCGACTGGGCGCTGCTCACCCTGCTGCCGGGCGCCCTGTGCGCGGCGACGGTCGCGGGCGCACGCCTCACGCAGGGCCAGACGCGTTCGTCCGTCGTGGCCGCGGGCGCCCTGGCGGTGGTGCTCGCCCTGGGCGCGGCCCTCCGCCGGGGCCCGCTGGGTCCGCCGGACCGTCCGGACCCCGGCCCGCACCGGGCCGGCGGCTGGACCTGCTGGCTCCTCGCCTACGCGGCCCTCGGCGACGGCCTCCTGCGTGCCGCCGCCGACGGCGGGCCCGACGGCCTCCCCACCGGTGCCGCCGACGGGCCGTGGCCCCTCACCGCCGCACCCCTGGTCGCCCTCGCCCTGGCCTGCGCCCCCGCCGCCTGGTGCGCCCACCTCCTCGCCGTACACGCCCGGCGCCGCCTGAACGCCAGTCGCGGCCTGGAGGAGTTCGCCGCCTCCGTCCAGCCCCTGCTGCTCGGCACGTTCGCACTGTTCCTCTGCGCGCTGGCGGCGCTCACGGGCCTCTGCGCGACCGCCCTGGGCGAGCCCGCCGGTCTTGCGCAGGTCCTCACCCTGGGTGCGCTCCTCTACCTCGCACGCCTCCTCACCGTGCACGGCTTCCCCCACGCCCCGGCGCTCGCCCTCGGGGCCGTCGGCGCCGCCGAGGCGATCGCTCTGGCCTCCGTCTTCACGGCCCGGCTGCCCGGCTGCGGGTTCCTGGCCACCCCCGTCGACGCCCTCCTGGCCGCCTGGGGCCCGGCCGGCGTTCCCGCACTCTGCTGCGGAGCAGCCGCCCTGGCCCTGCTGGTCCACGCGACCCGCACACTCACCCGGGCCTCCGCCCACGCCCGCGCGGAGCAGCGGTGCTGACGCGCGGCCACCCGGCCGCGCCGCGGCAGCCGTCCTGGCCACGACCACCGCGCGCAGTGCCGCCCCCACCGTGCACGGACCGCACGAAGCCCGCGCTCCCCCACCCACGCAACACCCCCGAAGGAGAAACGAGATGACCACCTCCCGATCCGGAGCGACCGGAGCCACCGGGGCACCCGCGGTCGCGGGAGCCCTCGCGGTCACAGGAGCAGCCGAAGCGGTCGGGGCCCCGGAAACCGCCGCCTCGGTAACGGCCGCAGCGGCCGGAGTCACCGGAAGACGCGAAGTGACCAGGGCGGTCGGAGTGACCGGAGCCACCGGATCGGCCGGAGCCACCGGATCGGCCGGAGCCACCGGATCGGCCGGAGTACGCACCCCGGAGGCCGCACGATGAGGGTCCTGCTGATCGGAGCCAACGGTTACCTCGGCCGCTTCGTCGCCGACCGTCTGCTCGCCGACCCGGCCGTCCAGCTCACCGCGCTCGGCCGCGGCGACGACGCCGACGTCCGCTTCGACCTCGCGACCGGCAGCCCCGGCGCGCTCACCCGCTTCCTCGACGCGGTGCACCCCCAGGTCGTCGTCAACTGCGCGGGCGCCACCCGCGGCGGTGCCCGCGAACTCACCCGGCACAACACCGTCGCCGTCGCCACCGTCTGCGAGGCCCTGCGCCGCAGCGGCTGCGGCGCCCGTCTCGTCCAGATCGGGTGCGGCGCCGAGTACGGCCCGAGCCAGCCCGGTTCCTCCACGGCCGAGGACGCCGTGCCGCGCCCCGGCGGCCCGTACGGCGTCAGCAAGCTCGCCGCGACGGAACTGGTCCTCGGCTCGGGCCTGGACGCCGTCGTCCTCCGCGTCTTCTCCCCGGCCGGCCCCGGCACCCCCGCCGGCTCCCCGCTCGGGCGGCTCGCCGAGGCGATGCGCCGCGCCATGCAGTCCGGCGACGGCGAACTCAAACTCGGCGGCCTGGGCGCCCAGCGCGACTTCATCGATGTCCGCGACGTCGCCCGCGCCGTGCACGCCGCCTCGCTCTCCGCCGCGCAGGGCGTCATCAACATCGGCTCCGGCCGTGCCGTCCGCCTGCGCGACGCCGCCGGGATCCTCGCCCGCGTGGCGGGATACGGCGGCGCCCTCCACGAACTCGACGGTCCGCCCGGCGCCCACCTGCGGCCGGCCATCGGCCACCCCCGCGCCGACTCCGACCACGCGGCCCCCGTCGCGTACCCGTATCCGGACGGCTGCGGCAGCTGGCAGCAGGCCGACGTGCGCACCGCACGCGACCGGCTCGGCTGGCGGCCCCGGATCAACCTGGAGGAGTCCCTCGCCGACATCTGGATGGAGGCGGCGTGCCGTATCTGACGGGAACCCCGGCGGGTACCGCGCACGCCGGTACCACCGACGTCCGCACCGGCTTCGGCGTCCCCGGCATCGCCCACCCCCTCCTCGCGCCGGCCGAGTGGGGCGAACTCGCCCGTCCCGGCCGGCCCCTGCACTGGGTCGTCCTCGACGTGGCCGACGGACCCGGCACCCGCCCCGACCCGCACTGCCTGCAAGCCGTCGGCCGACTCCGCGCCGCGGGCGTCCGCGTCCTCGGCCGCCTCGACCTCGCCCGCGGTGCCCGCGCCCTCCCCGAAGTGATCTCCGATGCCCAGCGGTTCCTCGACTGGTACCGCGCCGACGGCTTCCTCCTGGACCGTTGTCCGGCGGACCGCGCGGACCTTCCCGGGGTCCGCCGCATCACCGGCACGCTGCGCACGCTCCACCGGGAGCCCCACCTCGTCCTCGGCCACGGCACCCACCCGTACCCCGGCTACGCCGAGAACGCCGACCAGCTCGTCACGTTCTCCGGATCCTGGAGCGACTACCGCTGGTCGCAGGTGGCCGAGTGGACCGCGGCCCATCCGCCCGAGCGCTTCTGCCACCTCGTGCACGGCGTTCCCCGCGGTCATCTGGAGGAGGCGCTGCGCATCGCCCGCTGGCAGGGCGCGGCGACGATCTGGTTCACCGACCGCACCGACCGCACCGACCGCGGCGGCTTCTTCGACCCCTGGGAGACGATGCCCGGTTACTGGGACGAAATCGTCTCGCGCATCGGAATGGGTGTCTCGGAATGAAGATGGCCATGGCAGTGTTACGGAGAGAACAACCGTAGTGATTGACCGACCAACGGAGTCCCCGTGTCGTTGCCACCCCTGGTCGAGCCCGCCTCCGAGCTCACCGTAGACGAGGTCCGCCGGTACTCCCGCCACCTGATCATCCCCGACGTCGGGATGGACGGGCAGAAGCGGCTGAAGAACGCCAAGGTGCTGTGTGTCGGCGCCGGCGGCCTGGGCTCGCCGGCGCTGATGTACCTGGCCGCGGCGGGCGTGGGCACGCTCGGCATCGTGGAGTTCGACGAGGTCGACGAGTCGAACCTCCAGCGTCAGATCATCCACAGCCAGGCCGACATCGGCCGCTCCAAGGCCGAGTCCGCTCGCGACAGCGTCAAGGGCATCAACCCGTACGTCGACGTGATCCTTCACGAGGAGCGGCTCGAGGCCGACAACGTGATGGACATCTTCAGCCAGTACGACCTGATCGTCGACGGCACGGACAACTTCGCGACCCGCTACCTGGTCAACGACGCGTGCGTACTGCTGAACAAGCCGTACGTGTGGGGTTCGATCTACCGCTTCGACGGTCAGGCCTCCGTCTTCTGGTCGGAGCACGGCCCCTGCTACCGCTGCCTCTACCCGGAGCCCCCGCCCCCCGGCATGGTCCCCTCCTGCGCCGAGGGCGGCGTCCTGGGCGTGCTGTGCGCGTCCATCGGCTCCATCCAGGTCAACGAGGCCATCAAGCTCCTCGCCGGCATCGGCGAACCACTGGTCGGCCGTCTGATGATCTACGACGCCCTGGAGATGCAGTACCGCCAGGTCAAGATCCGCAAGGACCCGAACTGCGCGGTCTGCGGCGAGAACCCGACCGTCACCGAGCTCATCGACTACGAGGCCTTCTGCGGCGTCGTCTCCGAGGAGGCCCAGGAGGCGGCCGCCGGCGCGACGATCACTCCCAAGCAGCTCAAGGAGTGGATCGACGACGGCGAGAACATCGAGATCATCGATGTCCGCGAGCCGAACGAGTACGAGATCGTCTCCATCCCGGGCGCCAGGCTCATCCCGAAGAACGAGTTCCTCCTGGGCACCGCCCTGGAGGGCCTGCCCCAGGACAAGAAGATCGTCTTGCACTGCAAGACGGGAGTCCGCAGTGCGGAAGTCCTCGCGGTGCTGAAGTCCGCGGGCTTCGCGGACGCGGTCCATGTCGGCGGCGGTGTGATCGGCTGGGTCAACCAGATCGAGCCGAGCAAGCCGGTCTACTGACCCGACCTGCCTGTCCGGACGGCGGGGGCCTCGCGCACCACGGGTGCCCGGAGTCCCCGCCGCCGTCATGAGCAGACGGTGCCGTCCTTCGGCACCGTGCCGTTCAGCAGGTAGCCGTCCACCGCCGAGTCGACGCAGTCGCTGCCGCTCCCGTACGCCCCGTGGCCCTCGCCCTTCCAGGTGAGCAGCACACCGACGTCCTTGCCGAGCTCGTCCGCCATCTTCCGCGCGCCCTCGTAGGGCGTCGCCGGGTCCCCGGTGTTGCCGACCAGCAGGATCGGCGCCGCGCCCGGCGCGCTCACCTCCGGGTCGTCGAACTGCCCCGCCACCGGCCAGTCGTGGCACCAGCCCGCCGTGTCCCAGCCCAGGAAGGCGCCGAACACGGGCGAGATCTGCTCGAACTCCGCAAGCAGCTTCTTCGTCTCCTCCACCGTCGGCCGCTGCTTGTCGTCCAAGCACGATATGACCCGTTGCGAGTGGGTCGTGGTGCCGTAGTGCCCCTGGGTGTCCCGCTCGTTGTAGGCGTCGGCGAGCGTCAGCAGTTCGGAGCCGTCGCCCTGTTCCGCCGACTCCAGGGCGCTGGTCAGGCTCGGCCAGTGCTGCTCGCTGTACAGCGGCAGGACGATGCCGGTCACCGCGAGGGTCTGGGTCAGCTTGCGCCCGGACGACGTCGGCAGGGGCTTGGTGTCGATCCGCTTCAGCAGGTCCGCGATCTTCGCGCTGCCCTGCTCGGGGTCCTGGCCGGTCGACTTCAGGTAGTTGTCGAGTGCCAGCTGGAAGCCCTTCGTCTGGTTCTTCGCATGGCCCACCGTGTCGGCGGCCGGGTCGACGACCGCGTCGAGGATCAGCCGTCCCACGTTCTTCGGGAAGAGGTGGGCGTAGACGCCGCCCAGTTCGGTGCCGTAGGAGATGCCGAAGTAGTGCAGCTGGTCGTCGCCGAGGACCTGGCGCATCAGGTCCAGGTCGCGTGCGGTGTCGGTGGTCGAGACGTGCGCCAGCAACGGGCCGGCCGCCTTCTCGCAGCCCTCGCCGAAGTCGGTGGCGTCCTCGAGGTAGGCCTGCTCCTCGGCCGAGGTGTCCGGGGTGGAGTCGACGGACTCGGCAGCCTGGATCTCCTTGTCGCTGCGGCAGCGGACGCCCTCGCTGGCGCCCACCCCCCGTGGGTCCCAGCTGACCAGGTCGTAGCGCTCGCGCAGCGAGGAGACCGTGGAGCCGTAGGACGGCAGGGTGGAGACGCCCGAGCCGCCCGGGCCGCCGAAGTTGAACAGCAGTGAGCCGATGCGCCGGTTCTCCGAGCCGCTCGTCCGCGCGCGGATCATCGCCAGGTCGATCGTCTCGCCGCCCGGCTTCGACCAGTCCAGCGGCACCTTCAGCGTCGCGCACTGCCATTCGCCGCTCGGCGCGGGGGAGTCGGCGCTGTCCTCGCACTGCCCCCAGTCGAGCTTCTGCCCGGTCAGCGAGGCGGGCAGCGCGGCTGCCGTGCCCGCCGTGTTCGAGGAGTCGGCCGACGGCCGCGCGTCCGTCGTGCTCCCCTTGCCGCCGCCCCCGTCCGACGTGCCGCTGCTGCAACCCGCCACCAGCAGCGCGGCAGCGGTGCCGAGTGCCGTCCACTGTACGAATCGCGCCATGTGCACTCCCCCTAGCGGACCGTCCGCATCGGGCGGCGGACGGCTGTCAGGCCATAGTAGGCGGATCGGCCCGCGACTGCCGGAGCCTGTGGATAACCCTCTGACCTCGGCTTTTGTCATGCCACGGATGTGATCGAAGGGCCTCCGGCGGGCCGGTCCCGCGGCGGGTCCCGCGGTCAGGTGTCCTCCGGCAGCCCGGCAGCCCGGCAGCCCGGCAGCCCGGCAGCCCGGCAGCCCGGCAGCCCGACGGTGCGGCAGCTCGGCAGCTCGGCAGCTCAGCAGCTCGGCAGCTCGGCAGCTCGGCAGCTCGGCAGCTCGGCTGTCCGGCGGTGCGGCTGTCCGGCGGTGCGGCCCGGTGGTCTCAGGAGCAGACCGTCCCGGCGGCCGGCACCTTCCCGTTCAGCAGATAGCCGTTCACGGCCGCCTGCACGCACGTGTTCTTGCTGTCGTAGGCGCCGTGCCCCTGGCCCCGGTACGTCAGCTCGACTCCGACGCCCTCGCCCAGCGCGGCCACCATCTTCCGCGCGCCCTCGTACGGGGTGGCCGGGTCGCCGGTGTTGCCGATCACGAGGATCGGCGCCGCACCGGGCGCGGACACGTCGGGATGGTCGGCGGCTCCCGGCACCGCCCAGTCGGTGCAGCTGAGCATGGACCAGGCCAGGAAGTCCCCGAACACGCTGGACGCGGCCCGGAACCGGGGCAGCTCGCGCTGCACGTCGGCGACGGAGTACCGGGGCCTGTCGTCCGAGCAGTTGATGGAGATGTTGGCCGCGGTGATGTTGCTGTACTCGCCGTTCTCGCTGCGGCCGTTCATCGCGTCGGACAGCAGCATCAGGATCCTGCCGTTACCGGCGTACGCCTCCTCCAGTCCCTCGGTGAGGTACTGCCAGAAGTCCTGTGAGTACAGCGACTGGGCGATGCCGTTGGTCGCGGCGGTCTGGGTCAGTTCACGCGGGAAGACGCCCGGGATCGGCTTGCGGTCGAGATCGCCGAGCAGCTTGGCGATCCGGTCCTTCACCTCCTGGGCCGTGTCCCCGACGGGGCAGTCCTCGACCTTCGACGTGCAGTCCTCGGCGAAGTTGTCCAGCGCCCGCTGGAAGCCCCCCGCCTGTCCGAGCGAGCCCTGCTCGGGTGTCTGCGTGGGGTCGACGACCGCGTCGAAGACGGCACGTCCCACGTTCTTCGGGAACAGGTGGGCGTAGACGCCGCCCAGTTCGGTGCCGTAGGAGATGCCGAAGTAGTGCAGCCTGTCGTCGCCGAGGACCTGGCGCATGAGGTCCATGTCGCGGGCCGCGTCGGTGGTCCGCACGTGCGGCAGGATCTCCTTGGAGTTCTTCTCGCAGGCGTCGTTGAACTTCTTGGTGTTGTCCGCGAGGGCCGTGCGCTCGGCGCTGTCGTCCGGTGTCATGTCCTGCTGGAAGTACGCGTCGAGCTGCTGGTCGTTCTCGCAGCGGACGGGTGCGCTGCGGCCGACCCCGCGCGGGTCGAAGCTCACCAGGTCGTACCGGGTGCGCAGGGCCGCGTAGTCCTCGCCGAACGCGGGCAGCGTGGTGACACCGGAGCCGCCCGGCCCCCCGAAGTTGAAGATCAGCGACCCGATCCGCCGGCTCTTGTCGCCGCTGGTTCCGGCCCGGATCAGTGCGATGCTGATGGTGTCCCCGTCGGGATCGTCCCAGTCCCGGGGCGCTTTCATCGTCGCGCACTGCCACGCGTCGCCGTCCGGCAGGGGAGAGGGCGCGCTGCCGCCGCCCTCGGCCTGGGACGGGGCCGGGCAGTCCGTCCATTCCAGCTTCTGCGCCGTCAGGTCCTCGTCCTCGGTGTCGTCGCCGCAACCGGCCGCCAGTGAGCACAGCAGGACGGCCGTGACGGCCAGGGCGAGAGCACGCGGGCGGGAAGGGTTCGGCATGATCCCATCCTGGGGCCGTGCCCGCCCGCGCGCGCGGGGCGCGGTCCGTACGAGGTACGGCCGCCGTGGCCCGTCTAGAGGGCGCCCTTGCGGGTCAGGTGGTTGAAGGCCAGCCAGCCCGGCAGGACCGGCAGCCACAGCGTCAGCAGCCGGTACAGCAGTACGGCGGGAGCGGCGACCTCCTTGGGGAGGCCGACGGCGATCAGACCGACGGTGAGGGTCGCCTCCACCGCGCCGACACCGCCGGGCGTGGGGGCGGCGGAGCCGAGCGCGTTTCCGGCGAGGAAGACGACGGCGACGCCGGCGATGCTGATCGACGTGGTCTCGTCGCCGAACGCGCGGATCGACGCGTCCAGGCACATCACGAAACAGGCGGTCAGCAGCAGCATGCCGCCGATGCCGGTGACCAGCTTCTGCGGCCGCTGGAGCACGTCCAGCATGCGCGGCACGACCCCCGCGAAGAGCGACCTCACGCGCGTGACGACGAACTTGCGCAGGAACGGCACCGAGGTCACCACGAGCACGAGCACGGCCACCGTCAGCAGACCCGCGATGACCGTGCGGGACGGCGACAGCGACGGCGTCTTCTCCGTGCCGGTCAGATAGCCGAAGGACAGCAGCATCAGGATGTGACAGCCGAGCCCGAACAGCTGAGAGGCGCCGACGCTCGCCACCGCGAGCCCCGGCCGGACCCCGGCGCGCTGGAGGAAGCGCGTGTTGAGCGCGACCCCGCCGACCGCGGCGGGCGCCACGATCTTCACGAACGACCCGGCGACCTGCGCGGCCACGGTCCGCGGGAAGGGAACCCGCTCCGGCACGAACCCCAGCAGGCTCATCGCCGCGGCGATGTAGCTGAGGGCCGAGAACAGCACGGCCGCGGCGACCCAGCCCCACTCGGCGTTGGCGATGAGCGGACCGAACTCGATGTGCGTGAGCTGGGTCAGCAGGAAGTACGCGCCGATGGCGCCGGCGATGAAGCTGATGAGGGTGCGTGGCCGCACCCGCTCCAGCCGGGCCGGCTCGACCGGCGCCTGCGGCCGGATCCGCAGCACCGCGTGCCGGATCTGCGTCAGCAGGTCCTCCTCGCGGGCCTCCTCCAGCGCCTCGTCGATGGCCCGCTTCTCGGCCCGTGCCTCGGCGCGTTCGGCCTTCTTGCCGGGCTTGTCGAGAGCCGGCTCCGCATCGGTCCCGGCGGCCTCGTGGCGGGCCTGCTTGGCCTGCCGGGACGCCTCCAGCACCGCCTCCCGCTCGCGCTCCGCGCGCTCGCGGCCCAGTCTGCGCAGCGTCGCGCGCGTGGAGCGGCTGAGCGCGATGGGTTGCAGCATCGGCAGGCAGTCCGCCACCGCGTCGGGCCCGAGCACGCTCACCGCCGAGGCGACCGCGCGCTCGGCGCCCACCCGCAGCCCCAGCGTCACGAGCAGCTGGGAGGTGTCCATGCGCAGCAGCAGGTCACCGGCCGCGATCTCGCCGACGCGCAGGTCGGTGAGGACCACGGTGCCGGAACGATCCACCACAATCGCGTCGCCCACCAGCCTGCGGTGCGCGATACGCCGGGACTGCAGGGCGCGCACCTGGTGCCAGGTGTCGTGCAGCAGATCGTCGGTGATCTCCTCGTCCGGAAGTGAGTCCAGGGTGCGGCCGCCGGTGTGCTCGTAGACCAGCATCACGGCGTCGGGGCCGAGCTCGGAGGTCGCGATCAGCTTGGGCGCGTTCGCGCCGGCGGCGATGGCGGCGTAGGCCAGCAGCGCCTCCTGCTCCAGCGCCTGGCGCAGCGACTGCAGGCTGCTGCGGGTGGCGAAGCCGCGCAGGGTGAGGTTGCGCCACGCGCGGTAGAAGAAGCCCTGGGCCTGTTGCTCGCGGTCGACCACCGTGACGTCCAGCGGAGGGCCGTCCTCCAGGGTGACGAAGTAGCGCCGGCCCCGGTCGCCGGCCTCCGCGGCGTCCGAGACCTCCTTGCGCGCGGCGCTCACCGGGCGGAAGCCGACGTGCCGCAGCCCCGCCATCAGCGTCCGTCCGGTGGGGCGGACGTTGGGCGAACCGACCGCGTACAGCGTTCCGTAGGCCACCGTCCAGCCGATCAGCACCGTCAGGATGATCGAGAACGGGGTCGTGTAACCGGTGACGAGCATCGAGAACGCGTCGAGGAGCAGCACGATCCACAGCACCGCGCGCCAGCGGGGTCTGCGCGACATGCCGACGGCCGTCATGTACGCGATGACCGGGGCGAGGTAGCCGTGCACGGGGTCGGTGAGGGCGTGGATGTCGCCGGGGGAGGGCTGGGTGAGTGCCTCCTGGATGGAGTCCGGGGCCGCCTTGGCCACCCAGAGGTCGGTGGCGAGGGTCACTCCGTGCGCCAGGACCGCCGCGAGGACGCCGTCGGCGATGCGCAGCCCGTCCCGTTTGATCAGCCGCTCGATCGCGAAGGCCACCGGCACGAGCAGGATCGCGATGCTGGACGCCAGCCCCGCGATCTTGATGAGCAGGTCGGGCGCCTGTCCGGTGCCCTTGTTGATGTCCTGCTCCAGGCCGGACGTCGTCCCGTGCGCGAACGCGGCGATGGCCAGCAGCACGACGACGCCGAGCACGCCCACGAGCAGGCGCATCAGGTCGGACGGACGGTGCACGCGCGCGGGGAGCAGCGGTTCGTCGCCCTCGACCTCGTCGATGGTCGTCACCTCGACGAGTTCCGCGTCCTGGTCCGCCGCGTCGGCGGGATCCGGGCGCGACGCAGCGTCAGAGGTGCCCTCCGCGTCCTCGGGATGCACACCCTGCTGCTTCATCGTCTCTTCTTGGTCTCGTATCACCGGTCACCGCCCGCACGATGGTGGCATGCCGCACCGACACACAGGGGCATCAGGGTGCAAACGCGGGGGCGGACAGTCTGCCCGAAGCACCGCCCGGGGGCGAGGCTCACGCACCGTCGCGGACCCGTCGCATTGTCGGTGGGGTGGGGCAGGATGGGGCGGATGAGCGAGCAGAGCCTTCCGGACGGCGCCCGCCCGGACCACGCCGTCGGGCCGCCGGAGGACGCGGGGACGCGGCGCGGGCACGCGGAGACAGCGCGCGAGTACGCGGACGCGCCGCCCGAGTACGCGGACGCGCTCCCGGAGTACGCCGAGCGGGTCCTCGACGTCGTCGAGCTGATCCCGCCCGGGCGGGTCATGACGTATGGCGACGTCGCCGAGTGGCTCGCGGAGGGCGGCCCCCGGCAGGTCGGCCGGGTGATGGCTCTCTACGGGGGAGCCGTCCCCTGGTGGCGCGTGGTCCGCGCCGACGGGGTGCTGCTGCCGGGCCACGAACTGCGGGCCCTCGACCACTACCGCACCGAGGGCACGCCTCTCAAAGAGGCGAGCGGAGCCACCGAGGGCCATCTGCCGCGCCTGGACATGAGACGCGCGCGATGGGACGGCGGTGAACGAGCGGAGGGTCACACCTGACAGCTTCCGCCATCGGACCCGCCCAGTGGGACCCTGTTGCCCGTACGGGGGAAACAGGGCACGTCCGTGACATGGCGTACGTTCGAAGGGCGAGGGATTCGCGGGGCCCATGTGCCCCACGTGCCTCGCGGGTCGTGAGGGAAGAAGCGGAAGCAGCCCTTCCGGGCAGCCCGTCGGCGTAGCGTCGCCGTCACGCCTCCCCCTCACCTCTCGGCCACCGCTCTGCCCGAGCGGCCGTCTGTCAGCCAGCACACCCACCAGGACCGGCGAACCACGTGAGCTCCTCTTCCTCCACCAGGCGCCTGTCGCCCCCGCGCGGGCGACAGGGGAGCCGTGGCGCTTACCGGCTGGTTCGGACCCCGCCGCAGCGGGTGGATCCCCCTCGTCTGGACGCGGCGCAGCGCTCCGTGGTTGACCACGCCGCCGGGCCGCTGCTCGTCCTCGCGGGTCCGGGCACCGGGAAGACCACCACCCTCGTCGAGTCGGTGGCCGCCCGCGTCGCCCGCGGCGGAGACCCCGCGCGCATCCTGGTGCTGACCTTCAGCCGCAAGGCCGCCGTCGAACTGCGCGACCGGATGGCGCTGCGCATGGGCGCCGCCCGCGCGCCCCGGGCGACCACCTTCCACTCGTACTGCTACGCCCTGGTGCGCGCCCAGCAGGACAGCGACCTGTTCATCGAACCGCTGCGGCTGCTCTCCGGTCCCGAGCAGGACGTGGCCGTCCGCGAGCTGCTCGCCGGCCAGCTCGACCTGCAACGCCTCGGCCTCGCGCACGTGCGCTGGCCGGACGACCTGCGCGCCTGCCTCACCACGCGCGGCTTCGCCGACGAGGTCCGCGCGGTGCTCGCCCGCAGCCGCGAACTCGGCCTCGACCCGGACGCCCTGGACGCCTTCGCCCGCCGCATCGGCCGGCCCGACTGGCGTGCCGCGGCCTCCTTCCTCGCCGAGTACCTCGACGTCCTCGACCTGCACGGCGTGATCGACTACGCGGAACTCGTCCACCGCGCGGTCCTCCTCGCCCGCCGCCCCGAGACCGCCGAGCGGCTCGCCGCGCAGTACGACGCCGTCTACGTCGACGAGTACCAGGACACCGACCCGGCCCAGGTACGGCTGCTGCACGCGCTCGCCGGCGGCGGCCGCACCCTGGTCGCCTTCGGCGACCCCGACCAGTCCATCTACGCCTTCCGGGGCGCCGACGTGAACGGCATCCTGGAGTTCCCGCGCGCCTTCCCGCGCCCCGACGGCCGCCCCGCCCCCGTCGAGGTGCTGCGCACCTCCCGCCGCTCCGGCGCTGCCCTGCTGGCCGCCACCCGGCTGCTCACCCCGCGCATGCCGCTGACCCGCCTCCCCGCGGAGAAGGTCCGCGCCCACCGCGACCTCGCCCCGGCGCGTGACGGCGGACGCGTCGAGGTGTTCACCTACCCGACACCCGGCACCGAGCTGGACAACATCGCCGACGTCCTCCGCCGGGCACACCTGGAGGACGGTGTCCCCTGGCGCGAGATGGCCGTCCTGGTCCGCGCCGGCGCGCGCACCATCCCGGTGGTCCGCCGCGCCCTCACGGCCGCCGGCGTCCCCCTCGACATCGACGGCGACGACCTGCCCCTGCGCCACGAACCGGCGGTGGCGCCCCTGCTGACGGCGCTGCGGGCGGTGGCCACGGCGGAGGCGGTGGTCACGGCGGAGGCTGCCGCGGTGGGGGCGGAGGCGGTGGTCACGGCGGAGGCCGCCGCGGAGGCTGTGGCCGCAGAGGAGACAGAAGGGGTGGTTGCGGCGAAAGACACAGAAGCCGCGAACCCCTGCTGGCTCGACACCGAAACCGCTCTCACGCTCCTCGCCTCCCCGCTCGCCGGCATGGACGCCGCGGACCTGCGCCGCCTGGGGCGCGCCCTGCGCGAGGAGGAACGAGCCGCGGGCAACCCGCTCCCGCCCCCCTCCGACGAGCTGCTCACGCGGGCACTGGCCGAACCGGAGCGCCTGGTCACCCACGATCCCGCGTACGCGCGCGGTGCCCAGCGGCTCGGCGGGCTGCTGCGCAAGGCGCGTGAGCGCCTCGCGGGCGGCGGCACGGCCGAGGAGGCGCTGTGGGACCTCTGGGAGGGCACGCCCTGGCCCGGGCGCCTGGAGCGGGCCGCCCGGCGCGGCGGCGCCGCCGGCCGCAACGCCGACCGGGATCTCGACGCCGTGTGCGCCCTGTTCGCCACCGCCGCGCGCGCGGAGGAGCGCACCGGAGGCCGGGGGGCCCTGAACTTCCTGGCCGAGATCGAGGCGGAGGACATCGCCGCCGACACCCTCGCCCGGCGTGCCGTGCGCCCCGACGCCGTCCGCCTGATGACCGCGCACCGCGCCAAGGGCCTGGAGTGGAGCCTGGTCGTAGTGGCCGGCGTCCAGGAGGGGCTGTGGCCAGACCTGCGCCGCCGCGGCTCCCTGCTGGAGGCGGACCGCATCGGCCGCGACGGGCTCGCCGAGCCGCTCACACCGGGCGCCCTGCTCGCCGAGGAACGCCGCCTGTTCTACGTTGCCGCCACGCGCGCGCGTGACCGCCTCGTCGTGACGGCGGTGAAGGCGCCCGCCGAGGACGGCGACCAGCCCTCCCGGTTCCTCACCGAACTCGGCGTCGAACCCAGGGACGTCACGGGCCGCCCGCGCCGCCCCCTGTCGGTCGCGGCACTCGTCGCCGAACTGCGCGCCACGACCGTCGACCCGGCGGCGTCCGCGCCCCTCAGGGAGGCCGCCGCACGCCGTCTCGCCCGCCTGGCCGCCCTCACCGACGAGGACGGCCGGCCACTGGTGCCGTCGGCGCATCCGTACCGCTGGTGGGGCATGTTCGAGCCGACCGAGAGCAAGGTGCCGCTGCGCCACCGCGACCAGCCCGTCGTGCTCTCCGGCAGCGCCCTCGACCAGCTCGCCAACACCTGCGCCCTGCAGTGGTTCCTGGGCCGCGAGGTGAAGGCCGACGCGCCCGCCACCGCCGCCCAGGGATTCGGCAACGTCGTGCACGTCCTCGCCGACGAGGTCGCCTCCGGGCACACCCCCGCCGATCTCGACGTCCTCATGGAGCGGCTGGACTCCGTGTGGAACGCGCTCGCCTTCGACGCGCCCTGGAAGTCGGCGCAGGAGAAGGACAACGCGCGCGTGGCCCTCGAACGCTTCCTGAAGTGGCACGTCATGGACCGCACGGGCCGCACACCGGTGGCGAGCGAGCACGACTTCGACGTCACCCTCGAAGCGGGCGACTACGAGGTGCGCATCCGCGGCCAGATGGACCGGGTCGAGGCGGACGCCGACGGCCGCGCCTACGTCGTGGACTTCAAGACCGGCAAACAGGCGCCCACCGCGCGCGAGGTGGAGCGCCACCCCCAGCTCGCCGTCTACCAGCTCGCGGTCCGCCAGGGCGCCGTCGACGAGGCCTTCGACGGCGTCCGCCCGGAGCCCGGCGGTGCCGAACTCGTCCAGCTGCGCCAGGGCGCCGCCAAGCGGGACGGCGGCGAGAGCCTGCCCAAGGTGCAGGCCCAGGAAGCCCTGGAGGGGGCGTCGGGGGAGTGGATCGGCGACCTGCTCGCCACGGCGGCCGGCAAGGTCCTCGACGAGCAGTTCACCCCGACCGCCGGTCAGCACTGCACGCACTGCGCCTTCCGCGCCTCGTGCAGCGCCCGGCCCGAGGGGCGGCACGTGGTCGAGTGACCTGGCGGACGCGGTACGCGGACCCGCGGCACCTACGGTGTGACGGACCGCACCCCACGCGCTGACCTGCGCATCCTCCACCCCGCCGGGGTGATTTGTCACCGACTGTCAGTGCCCGCCGCTAGCCTCTCCGTCATGCCCGCCCGTATCACCGATCCCGAGCAGCTCAAGGAGCTCCTCGGGATCCCCTTCACCCCGGAGCAGACGGCCTGCATCGTCGCGCCGCCCGCCCCGCAGGTGATCGTGGCCGGAGCGGGGTCGGGCAAGACGACCGTGATGGCCGCGCGCGTGGTGTGGCTGGTCGGCACCGGCCAGGTCGCGCCCGAGCAGGTCCTCGGCCTGACCTTCACCAACAAGGCCGCCGGCGAGCTCGCCGAGCGCGTCCGCAAGGCCCTGGTCAGGGCGGGCGTCACCGACCCCGACGCCATCGACCCGGACAACCCGCCCGGTGAGCCGGTGATCTCCACCTACCACGCCTTCGCGGGCCGTCTGCTGACCGACCACGGCCTGCGCATCGGCCTGGAACCGACGTCCCGTCTGCTCGCCGACGCCACCCGCTACCAGCTCGCCGCGCGCGTGCTGCGCGAGGCGCCCGGCCCCTACCCGGCGCTCACCCGGTCCTTCGCGGACCTCGTCAGCGACCTCCTCGCCCTCGACTCCGAACTCGCCGAGCACCTCGTCGACCCCGACGACCTGCGCGCCTGGGACGCCGCACTGCTGCGCACCCTGGAAGGCGCCAAGCTCACCAACGCCGACCTGCGCAAGGTGCCCGAGGCGGCCGCCGCCCGGCGGGAACTCGTCGACCTGGTGCTGCGCTACCGGGCCGCCAAGCGCGCCCGCGACCTGCTCGACTTCGGCGACCAGATCGCCCTCTCGGCGCGCCTCGCACGGATCACCGAGGTCGGCCGCGTCCTGCGCGACGAGTTCCGCGTGGTCCTGCTGGACGAGTACCAGGACACCTCCGTGGCCCAGCGCGTCCTGCTCGCCGGTCTCTTCGGCGACGGCACCGGCCACCCGGTGACGGCCGTCGGCGACCCCTGCCAGGCGATCTACGGCTGGCGGGGCGCCTCCGTCGCCAACCTCGACGACTTCCCCGAACACTTCGCCCACGCCGACGGCCGCCCCGCCACCCGACAGGCGCTCAGCGAGAACCGCCGCAGCGGAGGCCGCCTCCTCGACCTCGCCAACGGTCTGGCCGAGCCGCTGCGCGCCATGCACGCGGGCGTGGAGGCCCTCCGGCCCGCCCCCGGCGCCGAACGCGACGGCGTGGTCCGCTGCGCCCTGCTGGCCACCCACGCCGAGGAGATCGACTGGATCGCCGACTCCATCGCCCACCTGGTGGACACCGGCAAGGCGCCCGGCGAGATCGCCGTCCTGTGCCGTACGGCCGGCGACTTCGCACAGATCCAGGGCGCGCTGGTGGCCCGGGACGTCCCCGTCGAGGTGGTCGGCCTCTCCGGGCTGCTGCACCTGCCCGAGGTCGCCGACCTCGTCGCCGTCTGCGAAGTGCTCCAGGATCCCGGCGCCAACGCCTCCCTGGTCCGCCTGCTCACCGGCCCGCGCTGGCGCATCGGGCCACGCGACCTCGCCCTCCTGGGACGGCGGGCGCGGCTGCTGGTGTCCCACGCGCGCGGGGACGCCGCCGACGACCCGGACCGGCGGCTCGCCGAGGCCGTCGAGGGGACCGACCCGTCCGAGGTGATATCGCTCGCGGACGCCCTGGACACCTTCCTCGAGTCCCCCCTGTACGGCGACGACGGCACCGGTGACGACGACGGGCTGCCCTTCTCCCCGGACGCCCGCGTGCGCTTCGCCCGGCTCGCCGCCGAACTGCGCGACCTGCGTCGCTCCCTCGCCGACCCGCTGATGGACGTCCTGCACCGCGTGCTGGCCGTCACCGGCCTCGAGGTGGAGCTGTCGGCGTCCCCGCACGCCTTGGCCGCCCGCCGCCGCGAGACCCTGTCGAACTTCCTCGACGTCGCCGCCTCCTTCGCCGCCGGCGAGAGCGAGGCGAGCCTGCTGGCCTTCCTCGGCTTCCTGCGCACCGCCGCCCAGTACGAGAAGGGCCTCGACAACGCCCTGCCCGGCGGTGAGAACACCGTCAAGGTGCTCACCGCGCACAAGTCCAAGGGCCTGGAGTGGGACGTCGTCGCCGTACCGGGCCTGGTCACCGGTACCTTCCCCAGCGCCCAGGGCCGCGAGAAGTGGACCGCCCAGGCCCGGGTGCTGCCGCACGGGCTGCGCGGCGACGCCGACACGCTCCCCGAGATCGAGACCTGGGACTCGCGGGGCATGAAGGCCTTCCACGAGTCCATGAAGGACCACCAGCACACCGAGGAGCTCCGCCTCGGCTACGTCACCTTCACCCGCCCCCGCTCCCTGCTCCTCGGCTCCGGCCACTGGTGGGGCCCCTCCCAGAAGAAGCCCCGCGGCCCCTCCGCCTTCCTCCAGGCCCTCCACGAGCACTGCGCGGCCGGCCACGGCGAGATCGAGGTCTGGGCGGACGAACCGGAGGAGGGCGCGGAGAACCCGGCCCTGCACCGGGCCACCGCCGACCAGGTCTGGCCGCTGCCCCTGGACGACGCGGCCCTGGCCCGCCGCCGCGCCGCCGCCGAGACCGTCCTCGCCCACCTGGACGCCCTCGCCGCCGCCGAGGACGGCCACCCCGCCGCCGCCCACGGCCCCGGAACCCTCGACGACCCGGACTGGCCCACACTCGCCGACGAGGACGAGCCCGCCCACGACGGTCCGCCACCCCTGGAATCCCCGTACGACGAGCCGTTCCCGCACGCGCCGTTCATGGACGAGCCGTTCCCCGAGGACCCGGCCTCCGACGAACCGCCGTACGACGACGACCTCTACGAGCCGCCCCACGACCCCTACGAGCCGCCCCACGACCCGCTCGACGACGGACCGTCGAACAGGCCGCCCCACGAGAGGCCGCCGTACGGCGAGCCGCCCCACGACGAGCCCGACCCCTTCGACGACGACCGGTCCACCGGCGCCGCCTCCCCGGAGGAGCCGCCCGCCGGCCGGGGGCACGCGTGGACCCCCGCCCGCCCGACCGTCCCGCACCAGGCCACGGCACCGGAGCCGCCCCTCGGGCGCCCCCACCCGCCCGAGCCCCGGCACACCCCCGGCACCTCCCTCACCCCCGAGGAGGCACGCGCCGTCGCCTCCTGGGACCGGGACCTCGACGCGCTCACCGGGGAACTCCTGCGCACCCGGCAGAGCGTCACCGACGTACCCCTGCCCACGACGCTGACCGCGTCGCAGCTGCTGCGTCTCGCCGCCGACCCCGACAGGTTCGCTCAGGAGCTCGCGCGGCCCATGCCGCGCCCCCCGCAACCCGCCGCCCGCCGGGGCACACGCTTCCACGCGTGGGTGGAGGCCCGCTTCGAGGAGCTGACGCTCCCCCTGCTGGAGCCGGAGGAACTGCCCGGCCAGGACGCGGAGATCGCCGACGAACGCGATCTGGAGGCACTCAAGGAGGCCTTCGAACGCACCGAGTACGCCCGCCGCACCCCCCACCGCGTCGAGGCGCCCTTCCAGCTCGTCCTCGCCGGACGTGTCGTACGCGGACGCATCGACGCCGTCTACAAGGAGGGCGACGGCGCGACGGCGACGTACGAGATCGTCGACTGGAAGACCGGCCGGAGCCGCACCGCCGACCCCCTCCAGCTCGCTCTGTACCGTCTCGCGTGGGCCGAGCAGGAGGGCGTGCCCGTGGAATCCGTCACAGCGGTGTTCCTCCACGTGCGCACCGGCGAGACCGAACAGCCCGAGCACCTGCCCGATCGGGCCGCGCTGGAGCGCCTGTTGACGGGGGAGGAGGCCTCCGCGGACGCCCGCGGGGCGCCCGGCGTGCAACAAAACCGTGCGGAAGGGCCCGGCGAGGATGCCGGCCCGGGCCGATAGGCTCGTGACCATGAGCCATCCCGTTGACAGTGAGGTCAGCGCCGTCCGCACGTACATCGAGCGCAACCGGGCCGCCTTCCTCGACGACCTCACCGAGTGGCTGCGCATCCCGTCGGTGTCGGCCCAGCCCGACCACGCGCCCGACGTACGCCGCAGTGCCGACTGGCTCGCCGGCAAGCTCAAGGAGACCGGCTTCCCGACCGCCGAGGTCTGGCAGACCCCCGGCGCGCCCGCCGTCTACGCCGAATGGCCGTCCGAGGACCCCGGGGCGCCCACCGTCCTGGTCTACGGCCACCACGACGTGCAGCCCGCCGCCCGCGAGGACGGCTGGGACGGCGACCCCTTCGAGCCCGTCGTCCGTGACAACCGCCTCCACGCGCGCGGGGCGGCCGACGACAAGGGCCAGGTGTTCTTCCACACCCTCGGCGTCCGCGCCCACCTCGCCGCCACCGGCCGCACCACCCCCGCCGTCACCCTCAAGGTGCTGATCGAGGGCGAGGAGGAGTCCGGCTCCCCGCACTTCCCCGCCCTCGTCGAGGAGCACGCCGAGCGGCTGGCCGCCGACGCCGTGATCGTCTCCGACACCGGCATGTGGTCCGAGGACACCCCCACGGTGTGCACCGGCATGCGCGGCCTCGCCGAGTGCGAGATCCGGCTGTCGGGCCCCGACCAGGACATCCACTCCGGCTCCTTCGGCGGCGCCGTGCCCAACCCGGCCACCGCGGCCGCCCGCCTCGTCGCCGCCCTCCACGACGAGCACGCGCGCGTGGCCGTCCCCGGCTTCTACGACGGCGTCGTCGACCTCACCGACCGTGAGCGCGAGCTCTTCGCCGAGCTGCCCTTCGACGAGCGGCAGTGGCTGCGCACCGCCAGGTCGCACGCCGTCCACGGCGAGGCCGGGTACACCACCCTGGAACGCATCTGGGCCCGCCCCACCGCAGAGGTCAACGGCATCGGCGGCGGCTACCAGGGCCCCGGCAGCAAGACGATCATCCCGTCGTCGGCTTTCGTGAAACTGTCCTTCCGGCTGGTCGCCGGGCAGGACCCCGACCGCATCGAGAAGGCCGTCCGCGCCTGGGCCGACGAGCAGGTGCCCGCCGGGATCCGGCACGAGATCACCTTCCGCCCGGCCACCCGCCCCTGCCTGACACCGCTGGACCACCCGGCCCTGCGGTCCGTGGCCCGCGCCATGGGCCAGGCCTTCGAACGGCCCGTCCGCTTCACCCGCGAGGGCGGCTCGGGCCCGGCCGCCGACCTCCAGGAGGTGCTCGGCGTCCCCGTGCTCTTCCTGGGCATCTCCGTCCCCTCGGACGGCTGGCACGCCCCGAACGAAAAGGTCGAGCTGGACCTCCTCCTCAAAGGCGCCGAGACCGCCGCCCACCTCTGGGGCGACCTCGCGGAGACCTGGCGCCATGCGCCCTGACGTCCCCGCTCACCGCGGAGCGACCCACCGCGCGGGGCACACTGGAGAGACCGCCCCGCTCCACGACACCGCACCCGACCCGGTCGCCCTCCGCCGCCCGTCCCGCTGAACCGCCCGCCGAAAACAACCGTTCCACCGGGGGAGTTGGAAGCACCCGTGACCACCTGGACCGACCAGAACGCCGACCGACCCATCTCGCTCACCGCCCCGAGCGGCATCGACCGGGCCGCCCACCACCGGCTCGACGAGGCCTGGCTCGCCGCGGCGTGGAGCCACCCCACGACCCGCTGCTTCGTGGTCTCCGGCGGCCAGGTCCTCATCGACGAGACGGCGGACGGCCGCACCGAACTCGTCATGACGCCCTCCTTCGAGGCCCCCCTGACCGAGGCGCACCGCTACTTCCTCGGCATCGACGAGGACGGCGTCAGCTACTTCGCCCTCCAGAAGGACGCCCTGCCCGGCCGCATCGACCAGTCCGCCCGCCCGGCGGGCCTGCGCGAGGCGGGCCTGCTGCTGTCGCCGCGCGACGCCGGACTGATGGCGCACGCCGTCGGACTGGAGAACTGGCAGCGCACCCACCGCTTCTGCTCCCGCTGCGGAGAGCGCACCGTCATCGCGGCGGCCGGCCACATCCGCCGCTGCCCCGCCTGCGGCGCCGAACACTACCCGCGCACCGACCCGGCCGTGATCATGGCTGTCACCGACGAGGACGACCGGATCCTGCTGGGCCGCCAGGTCCACTGGCCGGAAGGCCGCTTCTCGACGCTCGCCGGCTTCGTCGAGCCCGGTGAGTCCATCGAGCAGTCGGTGCGCCGCGAGGTCTTCGAGGAGGCCGGCATCACCATCGGCCAGGTCGAGTACGTCGCCAGCCAGCCCTGGCCCTTCCCGTCCAGTCTGATGCTGGGCTTCATGGCCCGCGCCACCTCCACCGACATCGACGTCGACGGCGACGAGATCCACGAGGCCCGCTGGTTCTCCCGGGACGAACTGAGCGCCGCCTTCGAGTCCGGCGAGGTCCTGCCGCCCTACGGCATCTCGATCGCGGCCCGCCTGATCGAGCTGTGGTACGGCAAGCCCCTGCCGACCCGCAGCTTCGTCTGACCACGACGAAGGGGGGCCGCCCCACCGGGACGGCCCCCCTTCACGGCTGTGTCGCCGACGGCCTACCGGTCGCCGCTCACACGCCGACCTTCTGCTTCACCTGCGCCAGCGACGGGTTCGTCAGCGTCGAGCCGTCGGCGAAGAGCACCGTCGGGACCGTCTGGTTTCCGCCGTTCGCCTTCTCGACGAACGCGGCCGACTCGGGGTCCTGCTCGATGTTGATCTCGGTGTACGCGATGCCCTCACGGTCCAGCTGGCTCTTCAGCCGGCGGCAGTAGCCGCACCACGTGGTGCTGTACATCGTCACAGTGCCCTGCATCTCGCTCGCGCTCCTCTGGCAGCTCGGGAAGGTCGTCCGAGAAAGGAACGCACGCGGCCGGGCCGCCATTCCCGCCCGGGGCACACGCCTGACGTGACGCTCGCCGCACCGGCCCGCGTGACACCTGCCGCATGTGCCCGCGTGACACCCGCCGCATTAGTACGACGAAAGGTGCCCGCCTGTGGACAACCGGCTCGTCCGTCTCGGGCGACCTGGCAGCATGGCTGTGTGACAGCAGCAACGCACTCCACCCTCTTCCCGCAGGTACCGGACTCGGCCGACGCGGTGCTCGAAGGGCTCGACCCCGAGCAGCGCGAGGTGGCCACCGCCCTGCACGGCCCGGTGTGCGTGCTGGCCGGAGCCGGTACCGGCAAGACCCGGGCGATCACCCACCGCATCGCCTACGGCGTGCGCGCGGGCATCCTGCAACCCTCCAGCGTGCTCGCGGTCACCTTCACCAACCGCGCCGCCGGCGAGATGCGCGGCCGACTGCGCCAGCTCGGCGCCCAGGGCGTCCAGGCCCGCACGTTCCACTCGGCGGCACTGCGGCAGCTGCAGTACTTCTGGCCGAAAGCGATCGGTGGCTCCCTGCCCCGGCTCGTGGACCGCAAGATCCAGCTCGTCGCCGACGCGGCGGCCGTCTGCCGCCTGCGGCTCGACCGCGGCGAGCTGAGGGACGCCGCCGCGGAGATCGAGTGGGCCAAGGTCACCCAGACCGTCCCCGCGGACTACCCCTCGGCCGCGGCCGAGGCGGGCCGCGAGGCCCCCCGCGACCCCGCCGAGATCACCCAGCTCTACGCCGCCTACGAGGACCTCAAGCGCGAGCGCGCCGTCATCGACTTCGAGGACGTCCTGCTGCTGACCGTCGCCGTCCTCCAGGACCGCCGCGACATCGCCGAGCAGGTCCGCGCCCAGTACCAGCACTTCGTCGTCGACGAGTACCAGGACGTCAGCCCCCTCCAGCAGCGGCTGCTGGAGCTGTGGCTCGGTGAGCGGGACAGTCTGTGCGTGGTCGGCGACGCGAGCCAGACGATCTACTCGTTCACCGGAGCCACCCCCGACCACCTCCTCGACTTCCGCACCCGCCACCCCGGCGCCACCGTCGTCAAGCTGGTCCGCGACTACCGCTCCACGCCGCAGGTCGTCCACCTCGCCAACGGCCTGCTCGCCCAGGCCCGCGGCCGCGCCGCCGACCACCGCCTGGAACTCGTCTCCCAGCGCGCCCCCGGTCCCGAGCCGGTCTACGCCGAGTACGCCGACGAACCCGCCGAGGCCGAGGGCGCCGCCCGCCGCATCCGGGAGCTGCTCGACGCCGGCGTCCCGGCCGCCGAGATCGCCGTCCTGTTCCGCACCAACGCCCAGTCCGAGACCTACGAGCAGGCCCTGGCCGACGCCGGCATCCCCTACCAGCTGCGGGGGGCCGAGCGCTTCTTCGACCGGCCCGAGGTACGCAAGGCGATCACCGCGCTGCGCGCATCCGCCCGCTTCGGCCGCAACGACACCCTCCTGGAGGACACCGTCGACCTGCCCTCCCAGGTCCGCGCCGTCCTCTCCGGCGAGGGCTGGACCTCGCAGCCGCCGGCCGGCTCCGGCGCCGTCCGGGAGCGCTGGGAGTCGCTGGCGGCCCTCGCCGACCTCGCCCAGGACTTCGCCGCCGCCCGCCCCGGCGTCACCCTCGCCGACCTGGTCACCGAGCTCGACGAGCGGGCGAACGCCCAGCACGCGCCGACCGTCCAGGGCGTCACCCTCGCCTCGCTGCACTCGGCCAAGGGCCTGGAGTGGGACGTCGTGTTCCTGGTCGGCGTCGCCGAGGGCATGATGCCGATCACCTACGCCAGGACCGACGAGCAGATCGAGGAAGAGCGCCGCCTCCTCTACGTCGGGGTCACCCGGGCCCGCGAGCGCCTCCACATCTCCTGGGCCCTCTCCCGTGCGCCCGGCGGCCGTGCCAGCCGCCGTCCCAGCCGCTTCCTCGACGGGCTGCGCCCCGGCTCCGGCCCCGCCGCGGGCCGGACCGGGACCGCCGTCGGCGGGGGCGTCGAGCGCGGTCACCGCAGCGCCAGGACGAGCGCCCCCGCCGTACCGCGCCGGACCCACCGGGTGCCGGCCCGCTGCCGGGTCTGCGGACGCACCCTGACCGACGCCGGCGAGCTGAAACTGATGCGCTGCGAGGACTGCCCGTCCGACATGGACGAGGGACTGTACGAACGGCTGCGGTCCTGGCGCGCCCTCCAGGCGCGACGCAACGGCCAGCCGGCCTTCTGCGTCTTCACCGACAAGACACTCATGGCGATCGCGGAGGCGGTTCCCGAGGAGGTGGGCGAACTCGCGCGGATCCCGGGCGTCGGCATGCGCAAGTTCCACCGCTACGGAGCCGATGTCCTGGCCATCTGCGCAGGCCAGGACCTGGGAGCGGAGGCCGTGGGCGACTGATCCGAACTCGTCGAAAAAATAGTTTGCGCATGCCCCGGCAATCCCCATAGGTTCTTAGGCACGAGAACAGAGGCCTTCTCGAAGGCCCTGATCCCGTGCTGTACTTACATATCCGTCGGACTGGACTCATCCCCGGTCCCCCGAGACGCCGAGAGGAGGCGATTCCAGTGATCATCATCAACGCCGGTTCCATCAGCACCGCCAAACTGACCGATCCCTCGATCGTCTCCCTGTGCATGCTCGGCGGCTCCAACCTGGGCACCGGTCTGTCCGGCATTCGTGCCGACCGGCCGGCGTCCTCCTCCGTTGCCCCCGCGGGCCTTCTTGTCCGCGAGCGCAGCGAGCGACCGACCAAGGCACTGGAAGCGGCAGTAGCGGCACAGGCGAAGGCCTATGCCTTTACGGCAACCGGTGCCGGATACCGGAAGCAGACGACGCAGCACCACCTGATGTGGGCCTTCCGTGGGCCACAACCCTGGAGTGATCCAGCCTGATCTTCGATCAGGCCGGCGCCTTCAGGGCCGCGGAACCCCATCCGGGATCCGCGGCCCTTCTGTTTGTCCTCCAACGGGGACGACGGAGCGAGGGGGCCTCGGGACAAGAAAAGAACCCGGTACCCAGCCGCCACCCGGCCCAACAGGGCCGGAACGACCAGACGAGGAAGACGAACCGTGCAACTCGAAGCGCACGCCCCGTCCGTACCGCCTTCCGAGACGATCCCCCCGCCCGGCCCCACGGAGGACTCCGCCTTGACCCCGCTCACCGCGCTCACCGCGCTCGACGACGCCATCGAAAACCTCGGCGTACCCGTCCCCTGCCGCTCCTACGACCCGGAGGTCTTCTTCGCCGAGTCCCCGGCCGACGTCGAGTACGCCAAGTCCCTGTGCCGCACCTGCCCGCTGATCGAGGCCTGCCTCGCCGGCGCCAAGGAGCGCCGCGAGCCCTGGGGCGTCTGGGGCGGCGAGCTGTTCGTCCAGGGCGTCGTCGTCGCCCGGAAGCGGCCGCGTGGCCGCCCGCGCAAGAACCCGGTCACGGCATGAACACCGCAGGAACGATCGACCGCCCCCTCACGCACGACCCCAAGAAGCAGGCCCCGATGAAGCCGTCCACCAACGAGCCCGCAGGCTCCGCGACCGAAGACGTCACCACCACCGGCGCGATCGACTCGCGTCAGAACAGGACCCGAGAGATGCAACTCATCCCAGAAGCCCTGGCACGTGCGCATATGCACGAGCGACTGCGTGAGGCCGAGCGGGAACGCCGGGCCCTGCGCCTGGCGACCGCCCGCCGGATGCAGCGCCGAGCCGAGCGCGCCTCGCTGCGTGCCCGCCGGGCGCTCGCCATGGCCGTGATGCAGTAACCCCTCCCACCTGAAGCGGTGGCCTCCCGGCAGGGAGGCGAAGCTCTCCTCGCGGGGGCCGGTCCGTCCGAACGGACCGGCCCCCGCCGTGTGTTGCCCCCGGCGATCCACCGGCCGCGACTCGTCGTCCGACGGCGACGAGTCCTCCCGGAGGCAGCGACCGGCGTCTTCCCGGCGGAGCCCCGCCCCCTCGTTCCCGCGGGCGGTTCACGCCTCCGCCACGGACTCCTCCGCCACGGACTCCTCCGCCACGGACTCCTCCGCCACGGACTCCTCCGCCACCAAGTCCCCCTCGGGCACGAACCCCGGGAGCCACTCCTCCAACTCCTCGCGCAGCCGCACCGTCGCACCGAGCTGGCACAGCACACCGATGGTGCTCAGCGTCACCCGGTGAATCAGGAGGTACGCCGGGGGCAGGTTCAGCTGCTTGCCCAACTGGTGGGCGGGCGAGCGGGGATCGGCGATCCTGGCCGCCTGACTGCGCATCCAGTCACGGGTGAACGTGAACTCCTCGACCCGCGCCGGCTCGATGATCGGCAGCAGATAGTCGAGGACCGCGTCCGGGTCCAGCTCGATGGACTCCTTCACGAAGCCCTCCGCGCACAGAAGGGCGTAGACCGCGTCCGCCTCGCCGTCGAGCGTCATCCGCAGGGACTCGCCGATCGGCCGCGGCAGGCCGCCCGAGAGCCGGTCGACCGTACCGAAGTCGAGAACGCCCAGACGCCAGTCGTCCTCGCCCCCCGGGCCGCCGGGCAGCAGGCGGAAGTTGCCGGGGTGCGGATCGGCGTGCAGCAGACCGGTGCGCGCCGGACCGGAGAAGAGGAAACGCGACAGCAGCTGACCGGCCCGGTCCCGCTGCTCCCGCGTGCCGCCGGAGATCACCTCGGACAGCGGCACACCGTCGATCCACTCGGTGACCAGGATCTGGTCGCACTGGTGGACCACCGCGGGCACCACGACGTCGGGGTCGTCGGCGAACTCCTCCGCGTGCGCCTGCTGGGCCCGCGCCTCGAGGCCGTAGTCCAGTTCCTCGGAGACACGGTCCCTCAGCTCGGTGATCAGCGGCTTGACATCGATGCCGGGCACCAGCGGGCCCAACAGCCTGGCGAACCGGCTGAGTTGTGTGAGGTCGGAGAGGAGGGCCTCGCCCGCCCCGGGGTACTGGACCTTGACCGCGACCTCCCGCCCGTCGTGCCACACCCCCCGGTGCACCTGGCCGATCGAGGCCGCCGCGGCCGGTTTGTCGTCGAACTCGAGGAACATCTCGGGCCAGTCCTCGCCGAGGCGTTCGGCGAGCACCGAGCGCACCGTGCGGGTCGGCATCGGCGGGGCCGCTTCCTGGAGTTTGGTGAGGGCCGCCCGGTAGGGGCCGGCGATCTCCTCGGGCAGGGCGGACTCGAAGACGGACAGGGCCTGCCCGAACTTCATCGCACCCCCCTTCAGCTCGCCCAGCACCTTGAACAGCTGCTCGGCCGTGCGCTGTTGCAGCTCACGGCCGACGATCTCCGCGGACTCGCCCACGATCCGCTTGCCCAGCCCCCAGGTGGCCCGGCCTGCGAAGCCGAGCGGGAGCGCGGCGAGCTTGGCGGTCCGGGTGACCGCCTTCCGGGGAAGATCAGACATGCGCCCTCCAAGTCCCAGCCGGCCGCGCCGCGTCCGTCGTACGGCCCGAGTCCTTCGAATGCCGTTGCTCCGCCATTGTCTCGCGCGATCCCCCTTCCTCGGAGGGGTGTTCCACTCTGCCCTTCCCCCCGGCCCCGCAGGGGCACGTGGAGTGGCCGGGCACCGGTCGGGCGTGCCACTGGAGCGTGGGCGGCGAGACCTCCCAGCGTGCCCCGACGCTCGACGGGAGCCCGCCGTCGAGGAAGGTCAGCGCGTGGGCGGCCGCCAGTGCGGCGACCGTCGTGGCCAGCGTCAGGTCGCAGGCCGGGGCCGGGCGGCGCCTCCCGGAGTGCCACTGCGCGACCAGCCGCGGCCAGGTCGGGTCGCGGTCGGTGCGCGCCCGGTGCAGACAGCCGGCGCAGCCCGTCTCACCGGGCAGTACGAGCGGACCGACCACGCCGGTCGCCTCCACCACGCCTGCGTGGAGATGGGGTGTTCCCGAGGCGACCAGGGGTTCGGTGGCCGCCGGCGGGGGCGCGTGCACGGACACGTCGTCCCGGGGGGCGAGGATCACCAGGGAGAAGCCCGGGTCGTGCGTCCCGGCCGGTGACCGCGCGCCGGCGCGGGGCGGTCGGCCCGGAGCGGCCCGGTGCACCGCGCGGCGGGCCGCCTCACCCCGGCGCTCACCGACCGCCTCGGCGGGCAGGCCGCCCGGGGCGACGTCCCCCGGCTCCACCCGGCCCTCGTCACGTACGTCCACCTCACCGACACCGGCCCCCGACAGCAGGGAGGCCAGTACCGCGCCCACCCGGCCCGCGCCCCGGACCTGCACCCGCAGCCGGCGCCGGGTGGCGAGCCGCCCGAACGCCTCGCCCGGCTCCGACGTGGTCAGCGACAGCGAGGCGAGGTCGGGGCGGAGCCGGTCGAGGACGTCCCGGCTCTCCCGCAGCGCGTCGGCGTCCGGTCCGCCGCCGCGCGCGTCGTCCAGCAGACCCGCCTGCGCCAGCCGCTCCACCAGCCGGTCGACCCGGCCGTCGGGCAGATCCCTGTGACGCCCCTCCTCGCGCAGGAGCGCGAGCCCTCGGGTGCCGTCCAGCAGGTTCAGGAAACCGGCCGTCGCCGCGTCCAGCGGGCCGAGCGTCATCGCGTGCGCCGGTGCCATGCCGAACTGCACGGTGTTCAGGTCGCGCCAGCCGCGCCGCAGCGCGGGCTTCACCATCGGATGCATCGAAGACCCCCGTCCGCCTGGAACTTCCCCGTACGCCGGCGGAGCGGGGGCGTGGGGGCGACCTCGCTCCGCCGACGAGTGCCAGCATGCCGGGCCCCGCCTACGGGCGCCGAAAGTTGTCCACAGGCAGACGGATTCGTCGTACAAATCAGTCGTTTGTGGCGGACACCGGGCCGCGCGGACGCCAGGCAGGGATGGAGCATCGGAACCGACCGTCCCAGGGGCGGGACTTCCGCCGTGTGCAGCGGGTAACGTCTTGGCGTGCCCGCCGACCCACCGCACCGCGCCGGAACGCCACAGCGCAGCACGACGAGCCAGCCGCCGAGCGGCCATGGGGCGAGCGCGATCGAGGTGCGCAGGAGCGCCCGCCGACGCCGCACGGTCTCCGCGTACCGCGAGGGCGATCGCACCGTCGTGCTCATCCCTGCCCGGATGTCCGAGGCCGAGGAACAGCGCTGGGTGAGCGTCATGCTCGACAAACTCGCCGCCCAGGAGAGCCGGCGCGTACCCGGCGACGCGGAACTGGCCGAGCGCGCCGGTCGACTGTCGGCCCAGTACTTCGGCGGCCGGGCCCGCCCCGCGTCGGTCCGCTGGGTCACCAACCAGAACACGCGCTGGGGCTCGTGCACCCCCGCGGAGGGAAGCATCCGACTGTCGCACCGGCTGAAGGGCATGCCCGAGTACGTCATCGACTACGTACTCCTCCACGAACTCGCGCATCTGCTCGTGCCCGGCCACGGCCCCGATTTCTGGCGGCTGCTGGAGGCATACCCGCGCACCGAGCGGGCCCGCGGCTATCTCGAGGGCGTGGCCGCCGCCGCGCGTCTGCCGCATCCGCCCGGCGCCCGCGACGAGTGAGGGCGGCCACGCGGATCGTCCGGACCCTCTCGCGAGGGTTGTGTACCGGGTCTGTACCGGCATCGTCCGATGTCCGAGTTTGCCGTTAGCCTGGCGCGACGCACTCGCAATCGGGATGGGGGACGGTCGTTACGCATGCCCAGGGAATTCCAACGCGGCCACAAGGCCAGGATCAGTGACCTCACCGCGGGCACCGATCTGTACGTAGGCGTGCAGATCTCCGCCCCCGGCCTGACCTTCGACATCAGCTGCTTCGGCCTCGACGCCGACGAACGGCTCTCGGACGACCGGTACTTCGTCTTCTTCAACCAGCCGAAGTCCCCCGAGGAGTCCATCCAGCTCCTGGGCGCCCAGGCCGGTGACACGGAGTCCTTCCGCGTCACCCTGGACCGGATCCCGCCGCAGATCCAGAAGCTGTCGTTCACCGCGACCATCGACGGCGCCGGGCAGATGTCGCAGATCGACCCCGGATACATCCGGATCGTCGCGGGCGGCGAGGAGGTGGCCCGGTACGCGTTCGACGGCGCGGAGTTCTCCACCGAACGGGCCGTGATGCTGGGCGACTTCTACCTGAAGGACGTGTGGCGGTTCGCGGCCGTCGGACAGGGCTTCGACGGCGGTCTGGAGGCGCTGCTGGGGAACTTCGGCGGAGAGGTCCTGGAGGAGCAGGCGCCCGCCGTCCCGCAGCAGCCGCAGGCCGGTGCCGCCCCGGGCTTCGCCCCGCCGCCCCAGGCCGCCGCCCCGCCCGCCTTCGGCGCCCCCTCCGCCCCGACGCCCGCGCCCGCCCCCGCCCCGGCTCCCGCGCCGCAGCAGCCGCAGCCCGCGGCGCAGGGCTTCGCCCCGCCGGCCGCGACCCCGCAGCCGGCCCAGCCCGTGCACACCGCGCCGACCATCGTCGCGCCCGTGACCCCGCCCGGCGATGTCCAGGTCCCGCCGCCGGGCCCGGCCCCCGCGCCCTACGGCCAGCCCGGCCAGCAGCCGCCGTACGGCCAGCCGCCCCAGCAGCAGCCCTACGGCCAGGCCGCCGCGCCGACCGCCCCGCCACCGCCCGGCTACGCCCAGCCCCAGGCACCCCAGGCCCCGCCCGGCTACGGGCAGCAGGCCCCGCCGCCGGGCTACGGCCAGCAGCCCCCGTTCGGACAGCCGCCGGGCCAGCAGCCCTACGGTGTGCCGCCGCAGGGCGCGCCCCAGGGCGGCGCCGGGGTGACCGCCGCGCTCCAGCAGTTCAAGGAGACGCCCACCGGGCAGCGCTGGACGCAGCAGAACCGCAAGATGGTCCGCGTCGACCTCGGCATCGGCGGCCAGCCCGTGCTCGCCCGCCAGGGCAGCATGGTGCTCTACCAGGGCAAGGTCGACTTCAGCTACAAGGGCGCCGGGTTCGCCGGCCGGATCGTGGGCAACGCGACCGGCCAGGAGATGCAGCTGATGCGCTGTACCGGCCAGGGCCAGGTGTTCCTCGCCGAGGACTCCACCATGCTGCACCCCATCGAGCTCCAGGGCGACGGCATCTGCGTCTCCGCCGAGAACGTCCTCGCCTTCGACGAGAGCCTCCAGTACGAGGTCCGCCGCATCGAGGGGCACGGCATCCCCGGCGGAGCGCTCTTCACGATGCAGTTCACCGGCACCGGCACGATCGTCGTGAAGACGCACGGCGCGCCCGTCGTCCTGCCGGTCACCCCCACCACCTTCGCCGACTGCAACGCCGTCGTCGCCTGGTCGGCCGCCTCCCAGGTCGTCGTCTCCAGCCAGGTGCGGATGCGCCGCAACGCCTACCCGGGCGACACCGGCGAGAGCGTCAACCTCCAGTTCCGGGGCGCACCCGGCAACTTCATCGTCGTCCAGCCGTACGAGGTCTGAGGGAGCCCGTCATGAACCAGCCGCTCGCGGGCTACGCCCCGGCACCCGTCACCGCCCGGATGGAGAACCACGGCAACCACATGCTGAAGGTCGCCCTCCAGACCGGCAACGACCTCTTCGCGCGCGTGGGCTCGATGGTCGCCTACGAGGGCTTCATCCAGTACGAGCCCAACCCGCCGGCCGTGCGCCAGATCGCGCGCGACTGGATGACCGGCGAGGGCGCGCCGCTGATGAAGTGCTCCGGCGACGGACTGCTCTATCTCGCCGACTACGGCGCGAACGTCGTCGTGATCAACCTCAACGGCGACGGCATCTCCGTCAACGCCACCAACCTGCTCGCCTTCGACGCGCACCTCACCTGGGGTGTGGAGCGGGTCAAGGGACTGGCGAAGTTCGCCGGACAGGGCCTGTGGAACACCAAGATCTCCGGGCAGGGCTGGGTCGCGCTGACCTCCCGGGGCAAGCCGATCGTCGTCGACTGCGGCGGCGGTGAGAACGAGACGTACGTCGACCCCGACGCGCTCGTCGCCTGGTCCCCGAACCTCAAGGTGAAGGGCAAGCGCAGCTTCAAGGCGCAGTCGCTCCTCGGCCGGGGCAGCGGCGAGGCCTTTCAGATGGCCTTCTCCGGCGAGGGCATCGTCGTCGTCCAGCCCAGCGAGGACAGCACCGACCGCCTCCGAGTCCGGGGCTGAGGGGGAGCCAGAGTCACCATGCAGAGCCCGCTTTTCGCCTACAACGACCAGCAGACCCAGGAGCGCTGGAGTCTGCAGAACAAGCAGATGCTGCGCGTCGTCCTGGAGGGGCACGACGACATCCTCGCCCGCAAGGGCACGATGGTCGCCTACCAGGGCCTCGTCGAGTTCGACGCCGAGTTCCAGAGCAACGGCCAGTCACGCGCGCGTGCGCGCACCGGCGAGGGCCTGGACCTGATGCGGTGCCACGGCCAGGGGACCCTCTTCCTCGCCAACCTGGCCCAGCACGTCCACCTGGTGGACGTGGACCAGGACGGCCTGACCGTCGACAGCAGCTACGTGCTGGCGATGGACTCCTCGCTGCACCACGAGGTCATCGCCGTCGACAGCCTCTACGGCATCTCCGGTTCGGGGAAGTACCAGCTCAACATCACCGGCCGGGGCCGGGTCGCCCTGATGACCTCGGGCGCCCCGCTGATGATGCAGGTCACGCCCGACAAGTACGTCAACTGCGACGCCGACGCGATCGTCGCCTGGTCCACCGGGCTGCGGGTGCAGATGCAGGCCCAGACGCACTCCTCCGGGGTGTGGCGGCGCCGCGGCAACACCGGTGAGGGCTGGGAGCTCAGCTTCATGGGCACCGGCTTCGCCCTCGTCCAGCCCAGTGAGCTGCTCCCGCCGCAGAACGCCCAGATCGGCTCGGGCATCGCCGCCCAGTACGGCATGGGTCAGCAGGGGGCGCGCGGACAGAACCAGGGCAACGTCTGGAGCTGACCGCCCGCGGAGCACACGCGTAAGGGGCGACCGTCCAAGAGGTCGCCCCTTACTCACGCGTCGGACCGAAGGCGCGCGCGGGTGGCTCGCAGCAGTCGTACGACGGAGTCGTCCGCCACGTCGGCGACCTCCGCGTAGGCGAACCAGCGCAGGTCGAGGGACTCGTCACTGATGGCCTCCACGGCCCCGGCCGGAGCGAGCGCGGCGTACTGGACGTCCAGATGCCAGGCGCAGGGCGTGCGGTGCCGGTCCAGTCGCACCGGGCCGCCCGGCAGCAGGGCCAGCCCCGGGATGCCGGACTCCTCGGTCGCCTCGCGCAGGGCGGCGGCCGCCAGTGTGTCGTCGGCCGGCTCGCAGTGGCCGCCCATCTGCAGCCACATGCGCATCTTCTTGTGGAGGGTCAGCAGAACGCGTCCCCGCTCCGGGTCGATCACCAGGGCGCTCGCCGTGATGTGCCCGTCCTCACAGGCCTTCCACATGCCGTCCGGGTGGCTCTCGAGGTGCTCCAGGTAGGTCTGGCGCAGCTCCTGCTGGTCCTCGTAGCCCTTCAGCACGAGGACCGCGTCGTCGTGGAGGCTCACTCGGTGTCGTCGCCCCTGCCCTGCTCGTCCTTCTTCTTCAGGTCCGGCTTCTCGCCGGTCCCGCCGCTCGCCGCCTCGCCGAGCATCTTGTCCCACTCGGAGAAGTCCATCTGCTCGCGGTGCACGAAACCGTCGGGGTCGTCCAGGTCGGCGGCCGTCGGCAGCATGTCCGGGTGGGCCCACAGGGCGTCACGGCCGTCGACGCCGCGCGCGTCCGTCAGCGAGGCCCACAGCCGCGAGGCGTCGCGCAGACGGCGCGGGCGCAGCTCCAGACCGATCAGCGTGGCGAACGTCTGCTCCGCCGGGCCGCCCGAGGCGCGGCGGCGGCGCAGGGTCTCACGCAGCGCGTCCGCGGAGGACAGACGCGGCTTCGCGGCCGCGTGCACCACCGCGTCCACCCAGCCCTCGACCAGTGCCAGCGCCGTCTCCAGACGGGCCAGCGCGGCCTTCTGCTCGGGGGTGTCCTCCGGCTGGAACATGCCCTGCTGGAGCGCGTCCTGCAACTGCTCGGGGTTCTGCGGGTCGAACTGGCCGACCACGTCCTCCAGCTTCGCGGTGTCGACCTTGATCCCGCGCGCGTAGCCGTCGACCGCGCCGAACAGGTGCGAGCGCAGCCACGACACGTGCGCGAAGAGACGCTGGTGGGCGGCCTCGCGCAGGGCGAGGTACAGCCGCACCTCGTCCTTGGGCACGCCCAGGTCCTTGCCGAACCCGTCGATGTTCACCGGGAGCAGCGCGGCCTTGCCGGACGGGCCCAGCGGCAGACCGATGTCGGTCGAACCGACGACCTCGCCCGCGAGCACGCCGACGGCCTGCCCGATCTGCGAGCCGAACATGGCGCCGCCCATCGAGCGCATCATGCCGATCAGCGGGCCGGCCATGGCCTGCATCTCCTCCGGCAGCACATCGCCCATCGCCGTGCCGACGCGCTCGGCGACCGGGTCGACCAGCTCCTTCCACGCGGGCAGCGTCGCCTCGACCCACTCCGCGCGCGACCAGGCGACGGCCGAGCCGGCACCGGACGGCAGGGACGTCACGTCGTCCAGCCACAGGTCGGCCAGGCGGACGGCCTCCTGCACGGCGGTGCGCTCGGCCGGGCCGATGCTGGAGTCCTTGACGCCGTCGGAGGTGCCCTGCGACACCGTCTGGCGGGCGATCTGCTTGGCCATGTCCCAGTTCACCGGGCCGCCCTCGTAGGAGAGCATCTGGCCCAGCTGCTGGAACGCGGCGCCCAGGTCGGTGGGGTTCAGCGAGCCGAACACGGCAGCGAGCGGGTTGTCCGCGCCCGGGCCGCCGAAGCCTCCGGCGCCGGCACCGAAACCGAACGGGTTGGCCGGTCCCTGACCACCGCCGCTCTGCGGGTCCTTCTTCTTGCCCTCGTCGCCGTCTTCCGGCTCCTCCGGCGGAAGGCCGAATCCGAATGGGGTGTCACTCACGGGGTTCCTCGGCTGGTAAGGCCACCGGCTCTCGTCCGGCGGCGCGGCTGCCCTGCAACACCACCCAGCGTAGACACCCCGGCTCGATCGGGCCTCGGTGCTTCGCCGACTCTCGGCCTGCGGCAGGATGGATGCCACCTGGTACGCACGCGTCATCGCGCTCGTATGGAAAACAACCGCTGGAGACACCTGGTGAGTTCCCCAGATCCGCAGGTTCGCGCAGCGCGAAACCACTCGACCCCGGTCGGCGGGCGAGGGCCCGTCGTGGCCGTCACCGGCGCCGCGACCGGGGTGGGCGCGCTGCTCACCGAGCGCCTCGCCGCCTCGGACGAGATCAAGCAGGTCGTCGCCATCGACGAGCGACGGGGGGAGTGCGACGCGGCGCGGTGGCACATCCTCGACGTCCGCGACCCGGCGATCGCCGACAAACTGCGGGGCGCGGACGTGGTGGTCCACCTCGCGCTCGACCTCGACCTGGGGAGTGACAGCGCCGCCCGGACGGCCTACAACGTGCGGGGAACGCAGACGGTGCTGACCGCCGCCGCGGCCGCCGGGGTGCACCGGGTGGTGCTGTGCACCTCCGCGATGGTCTACGGGGCGCTGCCCGACAACGAGCTGCCGCTGTCGGAGGACGCGGAGCTGAAGGCGACGGCCGAGGCGACCGGGGTCGGCGACCTGCTGGAGATCGAACGGCTGGCGCGGCGCGCTCCACGGGCGCATCCGGGGCTGAACGTCACCGTGGTCCGGCCGGCGGTGCTGGTGGGCGGCACGGACACCGCCCTGACCCGGTACTTCGAGTCGCCCCGGCTGCTCGTCGTCGCCGGATCGCGGCCGGCCTGGCAGTTCTGCCACGTCGAGGACCTGTGCGGCGCGCTGGAGTACGCCGTCCTGGAGAAGGTCGACGGGGAACTGGCCGTCGGGTGCGACGGGTGGCTGGAGCAGGAGGAGGTCGAGGAGCTCAGCGGGATCCGGCGGATGGAACTGCCGTCCGCGGTCGCGCTGGGCGCCGCCGCCCGCCTGCACCGGATCGGGCTCACGCCGTCCCCGGCGGGGGACCTGGCGTACACGATGTACCCGTGGGTGGTCAGCGGCAGCCGGCTCCACGACGCCGGGTGGCGGCCGCGGTGGACCAACGAGGAGGTGCTCGCGGAGCTGCTGGAGGAGGTGTCCGGCCGGCACACCGTGGCCGGGCGGCGGCTGGGGCGCAAGGACGCGACGGCCGCCGGTGCCGCGGGAGCGACCGTGGCACTGCTGGGCGCGGCGGCGGTCGTGCGCCGGGCCCGGAAGGCCCGGCGGCGGTGAGGGAGGGGCGCGGGCGCACCCCGGGAGCCCGCTGACGGCTCCCGGGCTTCCGGTCTCCGTCTCCCGGTCTCCGTCTCCCGGTCTCCGTCTCCCGGTCTCCGGTTCTCGCTCTCCGGTTGGCGGCTCCTGGTCTCCGGTTCTCGGCTCCCGGCACCCACGCGCGCGTGCCGGGCGATGACGCTATTCCCCCTCGTCCCCGGCGTGCGGCACGATGAGGGCATGGCACCGAGTAACGATCACCCCGGCGAGCAGCCGGCGCAGGACCCCGTCAAGCTGATCGCGATCCGTGAGACGGCGCTCTCCGTGGACGAGGTGTTCACGGCCGTCGGCGACGACGCGGCCGGCGGGACGGCGCTGTTCGTGGGCACCGTGCGCAACCACGACGGGGGTGCCGACGTCGACGCGCTCGGGTACTCCTGCCACCCCAGTGCGGAGGCGGAGATGCGGCGGATCGCGGAGAAGGTGGCCGCCGAGTATCCGGTGCGGGCGCTCGCCGCCGTGCACCGGGTGGGGGACCTGGCGGTCGGCGACCTCGCCGTCGTCGTCGCCGTGTCGTGCCCGCACCGGGGAGAGGCCTTCGAGGCCTGCCGCCGGCTGATCGACGACCTCAAGCACGAAGTGCCCATCTGGAAGCACCAGACGTTCTCCGACGGAACGGAGGAATGGGTGGGCGCCTGCTGAGAACCGGGCGCCCTGCCCTGCGACGGCCTCCGGTTGCGTAACCGACCCCCTGGCACGAGCGTTGTCCGTACGGATGGTTAATCTGCTGATCAGTCAGTTGCGGTCGCTCGATTGGGGTTGGGAGGTCGGCATGGCGGTGCTCGCCTGGTTGCTGATTCCGCTGATGGCTGCGGTCGGTGCCGGTCTGTGGGGCAGCTGGGCCCACCGGACGCGCAAGGTCCGCGGCGACGGTCCCGAACTGGACGGGTACGCCAGGTTCCGCGCGGCGATGGAGAAGCCCTCCTCCCGCACATGACCCGGGCGGAGCCCCTGACGGTGCGCTGACAGAGGCGTCCCGTACTGTCGAGGCATGCCACGCCGCACCGCGACGATGCTCGCCTCCACCCTGATGCTGATCGCACTCCTGTGCGTGGGAGTGCTCGTCAAGGCGCCGTACTCGGAGATGTCCCCGGGGCCGACGGTGAACACTCTGGGCGAGCACGACGGCGAGCCGGTGCTGCAGATCTCGGGCCGGAAGACCTATGCGACGACCGGCCACCTCAACATGACCACCGTGCGGGTCACCGGCGCCGACTACCGGATGAACCTCGTCGAGGCGGTCTACGGCTGGCTCGCCCACGACAGCAAGGTCGTACCGCACGACACGCTGTACCCGGACGGCGAGACCGAGGAGGAGTCCACCCAGGAGAACGCCGAGGAGTTCAGCCAGTCCCAGGAGAGCGCCAAGGTCGCCGCCCTGAAGGAGCTGGACATCCCGGTGCAGTCCTGGGTGATCGTCTCCACCGTGGTCAAGGGCTCGCCCGCCGAGGGCGAGCTGCACGCCGGTGACGTCATCAAGACCGTCGACGGCACGGACATCAAGGCGCCCGAGGACGTCGCGAAGCTGGTCACGATGCACAAGCCGGGCGAGAAGGTCGTCTTCGGGATCGTGCCGGCCGCGGCCCAGGCCGCCGCCGAGAAGGCGAACAGGACGGCGACCGAACTCGAGTCCGTCACGATCACCACGGCCAAGTCCGACGACGAGGGGGAGGACCGGGCCATCGTCGGGATCTCCGCCGGGACCGACCACACCTTCCCCTTCACCATCGACATCAAGCTCGCCGACGTCGGCGGGCCGAGCGCCGGCCTGATGTTCGCGCTCGGCATCTACGACAAGCTCACCCCGGGCAGCCTGACCGACGGGAAGTTCGTCGCCGGCACCGGGACGATCGACGACGACGGCACGGTCGGCCCGATCGGCGGCATCGAGATGAAGACCGTCGGCGCCCGCGACCAGGGCGCCCGGTACTTCCTCACGCCCGCCGACAACTGCGCGGCCGCCGCCGAGGACACCCCGAGCGGGCTCACCCTCGTCAAGGTCGGCACCATCGACGACGCCCTCGACGCCCTGAAGGACATCCGCAGCGGCGACACCGCCGACCTGCCGAAGTGCACGACGAAGTAGCCGCCCGTCCGCACGGCCGCCCGGCGGGGCGGGCCGCGCGGGTCCTCCGCCCTACTCCTCGAAGGTCGCCGACAGCGCCTCGGCCAGGCCCGGGACCAGACCGGCGCCCGTGAGGACCTCCGTCGAGGCGTCCTTCTCGCGCAGGCGCAGCGCCGACTCACGGCTGCCGTCCCGCAGCACTGCGACCGTCATCCGGACCTCCTGGCGCTCGGGGTGGTCCGCGACCCAGCGGGCCAGCTCGGCCTCGCTCAGACCCTGAGGGACCTGCGCCTCGGCGGACGGGGGCAGCATCAGGCGCTCCACGGTCAGGGCGCAGCCGGTCACCGCGTCCGGCCAGGCGATCGTGGCCAGGAACTCGTCGAGCGGCTTGTCCGTTGGCACTTCATCCTGCTCGATCGGGGTGAGGCCGGTGGTCTCGGACTCTTCCAGACCGAGCTGGGCGGCGAGCGAGGGTTCCTGGACCCGCAGCCGTGCGGTGTCTACGAGGGCGAAGAGGCGTGCGGGCTGGTCCCAGCCGAGGCCGGAGGCGTACTCGTCGATCTCGAGCACGGCCCGGGTGAGCGGGTTCGCTGCCATGGGAGTGTTGGACATGGTCACAATCCTGCCTCGTTCCCGGCCGGAATCGGGAACCGAGTAAACGGTGAGTAAGTTGCATAGGTGTGGGCCCACGATCACGGGGGGCCACCCACGGTCCACGAACACGCGGGCCTGACGGACTCAACAGCGACTTTCGAGGTGCGCACCTTGGCTTTCCAGATGCCGGACCGCGGCGGAGGCCCGACGGGGCCGCGGATCAGAGCGGGCCGCCCGTCCCGGCGCGTCCGGACCCTGCTCATGACACTGGGCGTCCTTGCCGTGCTCGGCATGGCGTTCACCATGTTCGCCGGGTTCTGGACGGACTGGCTCTGGTACCGGTCGGTGAACTACTCGTCCGTGTTCACGACGACGCTGTGGACCAAGATCGGGCTGTTCTTCGTCTTCGGTCTGCTGATGGCCCTCGCGGTCGGTTTCAACATCTGGCTGGCCCACCGGCTGCGCCCGCCGCTGAGCGCCATGTCGATGGAGCAGCAGAGCCTCGACCGCTACCGGATGGGCATCGCGCCGTACAAGAAGTGGCTGCTGCTCGGGATCACCGCCCTGGTGGGCCTGATCGCCGGCGCCTCGGCGTCCGGCCAGTGGCGGACCTGGCTGATGTGGGTCAACGGCGTGCCCTTCGGCCAGAAGGACCCGCAGTTCGACCTCGACGTGAGCTTCTACGCCTTCGACCTGCCCTGGTACCGGTTCCTGCTCGGCTTCGGCTTCGCCGCCGCGATCCTCTCCCTGATCGCCGCCGCGCTCACCCACTACCTGTACGGCGGGCTGCGCGTCACCAGCCCCGGGGCGCGTGCGACGGCCGCGGCCACCGGGCACCTGTCGGTGCTGCTGGGCATCTTCGTCGCGCTGAAGGCGGTGGCGTACTGGCTCGACCGGTACGGCCTGGCGGTGAAGTCCAGCGACTTCAAGGCCACCGACAACTGGACCGGCCTGCGGTACGTCGACGCCAACGCCTATCTGCCGGCCAAGACGATCCTGTTCTGCATCGCCGTCATCTGCGCCCTGCTCTTCTTCGCCACCTTGTGGCGGCGCACCTGGCAGCTCCCGGTGATCGGCTTCGGCCTGATGGTGCTCTCCGCGATCCTGATCGGCGGCCTCTACCCGGCGATCGTGCAGAAGTTCCAGGTCCAGCCGAACGAGCAGGCCAAGGAAGCGCCGTACGTCGAGAAGAACCTCAAGGCGACGCGTGAGGCGTACGGCATCGACGGCGCCGAGGTCACCGAGTACACGGGGACGAGCAAGACCGAGGACAAGACGCAGCTGCGCGACGACGTCGACGCCGCGGCGAGCATCCGCATCATGGACCCGAACATCGCGTCGCCGACGTTCCAGCAGCTCCAGCAGATGCGCAAGTACTACGCCTTCCCGGACAACCTGGACGTCGACCGCTACAGCGTGAGCGGTACCGACCAGGACACGGTCATCGGTCTGCGCGAGCTCAACCTCGCGGGCGTGGACAAGCAGAACTGGATCAACAACCACTTCCGCTACACCCACGGCTACGGCGTGGTCGCGGCCAAGGGAACCACGGCCGACTCCGAGGGCCGCCCGGCCTTCACCGAGTCGAACCTTCCGTCGGAGGGGGTCCTCGGGCAGTACCAGCAGCGGATCTACTACGGCGAGAAGACGACCACGTACTCGATCGTCGGCGGCCCCCAGAAGGAGATCGACTACTCCGACGACGAGGGCGAGAAGACCACCAGCTACACCGGCAAGAGCGGGGTCAACCTCTCCAACCCGGTCAACCGCGCCGCGTACGCGGTCGCCTTCGGCGAGCCGCAGATCCTGTACTCGGGAGCGATCGGCGACGGTTCGCGGATCCTGTACAACCGCACGCCGAAGGAGCGCGTGGAGGCGGTGGCCCCGTGGCTCACCATCGACGGCGACGCCTACCCGGCGGTCGTGGACGGCAAGATCCAGTGGATCGTCGACGCGTACACGACCACCAACGGGTATCCGTACGCCTCCCGTACGACCCTCGGTGACACGACGGCCGACTCGCTGACCGCCACCAACAACAACCGCGCGGTCGTGGCCCAGCAGAACCAGGTCAACTACATCCGCAACTCGGTCAAGGCCACGGTCGACGCCTACACCGGCGAGGTCAAGCTCTACCAGTGGGACACCGAGGACCCGGTCCTGAAGACCTGGATGAAGGCTTTCCCCGGCACGGTCGAGAAGAAGTCCGCGATCTCCGACTCGCTGATGGCCCATCTCCGCTACCCGCAGGACCTGTTCAAGGTCCAGCGCGAGCTGCTCACCCGCTACCACGTCAAGGACGCGACGACGTTCCTCAGCGGCAGCGAGGTGTGGCAGGTGCCGGACGACCCGACCAACAAGTCGGGCGACGCGGTGCCCCCGTACTACCTGAGCATGAAGATGCCGGACCAGGAGGCGCAGGCGTTCTCGCTGACGACGACGTTCACGCCCAACGGACGGGACAACCTCAGCGCGTTCATGGCGGTCGACTCCGAGGCGGGCACGCCCGACTACGGCAAGATCAGAGTGCTGAAACTACCGACCAGTACCACCGTCGACGGCCCCAAGCAGGTCCAGAGCCAGTTCAACTCCGAACAGGACATCGCCGAGTCGATCAGGCTGCTGAGAGGCGGCGACTCCGAGGTCGAGTACGGCAACCTGCTGACGGTGCCGCTCGACGGAGGACTGCTCTACGTGGAGCCGGTCTACGTACGCGGTGGCGGACTCAAGTACCCGCTGCTGCGGAAGGTGTTGGTGACCTACGGAGGCAACACGGCCTTCGAGGACACCCTTGACGAGGCCCTCAACAAGGTCTTCGGCACCGAGGGCACGACACCGACCCCGCCGGCGGACGACGGCGACACCACGACCCCGCCGCCGACGTCCGGCAACGCGACGGTCCAGGAGGCGCTGAAGGACGCCCAGGAGGCCTTCGCGGCCGGCCAGGAAGCCCTGAAGAAGCCCGACTGGGAGGCGTACGCCAAGGCCCAGAAGGAGCTGGAGGCCGCGCTCGAACGGGCCGAGGAGGCGCAGGCCGAGGCGGACCGGAGCAGCAGCAGTGGCAGCGGCAGCAGTGGTGGCAGCGGCAACAAGGCCACCAGCAGCCCGAGTCCGAGCGCGAGCACGAGCACGAGCGCGAGCGGCGGAACCGGCAGCAGCGCGAGTCCGAGCAGCAGCCCCAGTCCTGCCAGCAGTCCCAGTGGCTGATCGAGACGGCTGATCGAGACGGTGGATGGAGGCGGCTGATCGAGACAGCTGACCGAAACGGCTGATGGAAAAGGCCCGGCCCGCGCCGTGGTACGGTTGTGGAACACGGCGCGGGGTGGAGCAGCTCGGTAGCTCGCTGGGCTCATAACCCAGAGGTCGCAGGTTCAAATCCTGTCCCCGCTACTTGAAAGCGAAGGCCCGGATCCTGAAAAGGATCCGGGCCTTCGTGTTGTGCGAACGCATGTGCTCGCCGCGGGGATCGTCGCGCCGCCTCGGGGAGTTGGGCGAACTGTGTTTGACTTGTCTCTCTGTGGGCATGTCGACAAAACGCTGAAGTGACCTCACGGGCTGCGGCATACAAGGTGTACCCGGGTTGCAGGTGGTGCGACGATGGACGTTATGGGGGACAAGGCAACTCTGTTCGAGACAGGGCGGTTTGTGCAGCCTTCCAGTGAGGAAGCGACCCCGGACGAGGCTCCGGACGACAGCCGGCACGACAGCCGGGACGAGACGGGGGAGGCCGTCGAGGAGGCCCGCCGACGGATGGCCGCCGAGGCCGGCGACGTCGAGGCGATGAGCGTCCTCGGGGCCATGCTGCTGCGCCGCGGCGATCTCGACGGTGCCGAGCCGCACCTGCGCGCCGCCACCGCGGCCGGTGACCGGGCCGCCGCCAACAACCTGGGTGTCCTCCTCCACCAGCGCGGGTACGCCGACGACGCCGCCGGATGGTGGCGGGTCGCCGCCGTCGCCGGCTCCGCGGCCGCCGCGCACGCGCTGGGCCGGTACCACCGTGAGCGCGGGGACGAGCCCGCGGCCGAGTACTGGCTGCGCCAGTCCGCCGAACAGGGGCACGTGCTCGGCGCGTACGCCCTCGCCGATCTGCTGGAGCACCGCGGGGACCGCGGAGCCGAGCGGTGGATGCGGGCCGCGGCCGAGCGGGGGCACCGGGAGGCGGCGTACCGGCTGGCCCGCGCCCTCGACCGGCGGGGGATGGAGAACTCCGGCGGTGACAACGGTGTCTCCGCGGCGGCGGAAGCGGAGGCGGAACAGTGGTACCGGCAGGCCGCCGCGCGCGGCCACCGGCGGGCCGCCCTGCACCTCGGGGCGATCCTGGAGCAGCGGGGCGACATCCAGGAGGCCGGGCGCTGGTACCTGACGTCCGCCAAGGACGGCGAGCCGCGGGCGGCCTGCGCGCTCGGCTTCCTGCTGCGTGACGCCGGCGACACCGAGAACGCCGCCGTGTGGTGGCTGCGGGCCGCCCAGGACGGCGACGGCAACGCGGCGAACGCGCTGGGCGCGCTGTACGCCGAGCGGGGCCAGACCCAGACCGCCGAGCGCTGGTACCGGACCGCGATGGACGCCGGTGACGACAACGGCGCCTACAACCTGGGGCTGCTCTGCGCCGAGCAGGGCCGTACCGCACAGGCCGAGCAGTGGTACCGGCGCGCCGCCTACGCCGGGCACCGGGAGGCCTCCAACGCCCTCGCCGTCCTGCTGCTCCAGGGCGGGGACACGGCCGGAGCCGAGCCCTGGTTCTCCAAGGCCGCCGAGGCCGGCAGCGTCGACGCCGCGTTCAACCTGGGCATCCTGTTCGCGGGACGGGGGGACGACGCCGTGGCGCTGCGCTGGTACGAGCGGGCGGCGGCGGCCGGGCACACCGAGGCCGCGCTGCAGGTCGGGATCGCCCGGCTGCGGGTCGGCGACGAGTCGGACGCCGAACGGCACCTGCGGTGCGCGGCCGGCGGCGGGAGCGCGGAGGGGGCGTACCGGCTGGCCACCGTGCTCGACGCGCGCCGTCCGCCGACGCCCGCGCACGAGCTCGGGGAGTCCGTGCACGAGAAGACCGAGTGCGAGGAGTGGTACGAGCGGGCGGCCTCCCAGGGGCATCGGCGGGCACAGGTGCGGGTGGGCATGCTGGCCGCCGCGCGGGGCGACGTGATGGAGGCGGCGCGCTGGTACCGGGCGGCCGCCGAGGCCGGGTCGCGCAACGGCGCCTTCAACCTGGGCCTGCTCCTGGCGCGGGAGGGGAGCGAACCGGAGGCGGCGGTGTGGTGGGCGCGGGCCGCCGACGCCGGCCACGGTCGGGCGGCGTTGCGCCTCGCCCTCGTCTACGCGCGTCGTGGGGAGCTCGCGGAGGGACAGCGGTGGGCGGACCGGGCGGTGTCGCTGGGACCCCGTGAGGTGGCCGAACGAGCGGCACGGCTGCGGGACGCGCTGCGCGAGGAACTGTCGGCCTAGAAGGGGCGCCTGTGAAGGGGCTCGTCGGTCTGGAGGGGGCTTGTCGGCTGGACGGGGCTCGGAAGGCCCCCTGAGGCGCCCCCGTCAGGGACGCCCCATCCGGTGTGACCGGGGTCGCCCGGAGGGTCCCCCGGTACGGATTTGCCACGTGCCGCCGTGTTGACGTAATGTTCCATTCATCGACGCGGGGTGGAGCAGCTCGGTAGCTCGCTGGGCTCATAACCCAGAGGTCGCAGGTTCAAATCCTGTCCCCGCTACTGAAGGCCGAGGGCCGGAATCCGAAAGGGTTCCGGCCCTCGGTGCATGTCGGTGCGTATGGGTGCATGGCAGTGAATGCCGGTGCGCGTTCGTGGCGCAGGTCTCACGGCCCACCCGGCGCAAGCGCAGCCCCGTCCTCGGGCAGACGGAAGCCCCGGCCCCCGTGGTGGGGTGCCGGGGCTTCCGGGAGTCCTGGCCGCTGCTGTGCCGGCCGTCCCGCGCCTGCGCGCGAGGGCCGCCCTACGCCGCCGCGCAGTTCGGGCAGATGCCGCGGTACGTCACCTCGACGTCCGAGACGGTGAAACCGAAGCGCTCGGAGTCGGGGAGGTCCGCCAGCGGGTTCCCGCTCGGGTGCACGTCCCGGATCGCACCGCACTGCGCGCACACCAGGTGGTGGTGCGGGCGGTGGGCGTTCGGGTCGTACCGCTTGGCGCGCTTGTCGGTGGCCACCTCGAGCACCTCGCCGAGCGTCACCAGCTCACCCAGCGTGTTGTAGACGGTCGCCCGCGAGATCTCGGGCAGCTTGGCCACGGCCCGTGCGTGCACCTCGTCGGCCGTCAGGTGGACGTGTTCGCCGTCGAGGACCTCGGCCACGACGCGCCGCTGCGCGGTCATCCGCCATCCGCGGCCGCGCAGCCGTTCCAGAAGGTCACTCATACGTTTCAGCCTAACAGCAGGGGGACCAGGTCCCGAATGGGTGTGACTTTGGAGCCTTGCTTGACTTAGACATTGTCCATTGTAGGATCGACCTCGACTTCGGCCAAGCGACAGGAAGCGGCAGAAGCCAGGACCAGGCAGAAGTGACGTAGGTGCCCAGAGCGAAGCTCCGGAGCGCAGGTGTGCGCCCCGGCCCCGTTCCACCGCCGCAGTTCCTGAGTTCCGTGATCCGCCCAGCCCCCTAAAGGATTACCCCCATGACCGAGAACCATGACGCGATCGTCACTGATGACAAGCCGGCGGAAGCAGGTAAGTGCCCGGTCGCGCACGGGCGTGCCGCGCACCCCACTCAGGGCGGCGGCAACCGCCAGTGGTGGCCGGAGCGCCTCAACCTGAAGATCCTCGCCAAGAACCCGGCCGTCTCCAACCCGCTGGGTGAGGAGTTCGACTACACCGAGGCCTTCAAGTCCCTGGACCTCCCGGCCGTGAAGCAGGACATCGCGGAGGTGCTGACCACCTCCCAGGACTGGTGGCCGGCCGACTTCGGCCACTACGGCCCGCTGATCATCCGTATGGCCTGGCACAGCGCGGGCACCTACCGCATCAGCGACGGCCGCGGTGGCGCCGGCGCCGGCCAGCAGCGCTTCGCGCCGCTGAACAGCTGGCCGGACAACGCCAACCTGGACAAGGCCCGCCGTCTGCTGTGGCCGGTCAAGAAGAAGTACGGCCAGAACCTCTCCTGGGCCGACCTCATGATCCTCGCCGGCAACGTCGCCCTGGAGACGATGGGCTTCGAGACCTTCGGCTTCGCCGGTGGCCGCGCGGACGTGTGGGAGCCCGACGAGGACGTGTACTGGGGTCCCGAGACGGTCTGGCTCGACGACCAGCGCTACTCCGGTGACCGTGAGCTGGAGGAGCCCCTCGGCGCGGTCCAGATGGGTCTGATCTACGTCAACCCCGAGGGCCCCAACGGCAACCCGGACCCGATCGCCGCGGCCCGCGACATCCGCGAGACGTTCCGCCGGATGGCGATGAACGACGAGGAGACGGTCGCCCTGATCGCGGGTGGCCACACCTTCGGCAAGACCCACGGCGCCGGCCCGGCCGACCACGTCGGCAACGACCCCGAGGCCGCCTCCATCGAGGAGCAGGGTCTGGGCTGGAAGAACACCTTCGGCACCGGCAAGGGCGGCGACACCATCACCAGTGGCCTCGAGGTCACCTGGACCAGCACGCCGACCCAGTGGGGCCACGGCTTCTTCAAGAACCTCTTCGGTTACGAGTGGGAGCTGACCAAGAGCCCGGCCGGCGCCCACCAGTGGGTCGCCAAGGACGGGGCCGGCGCGGGCACCGTCCCCGACGCCCACGACCCGTCGAAGAGCCACGCCCCGACGATGCTCACGACCGACCTGTCGCTCCGGTTCGACCCGGCGTACGAGCAGATCTCGCGGCGCTTCCTGGAGAACCCGGACGAGTTCGCGGACGCCTTCGCGCGGGCCTGGTTCAAGCTGACCCACCGTGACATGGGCCCGGTCGTGCGCTACCTCGGCCCGGAGGTCCCCTCCGAGACGCTGATCTGGCAGGACCCGCTGCCGGAGCGCACGGGCGAGCTGCTCGACGCCGGTGACATCGCCGCCCTCAAGGCCAAGATCGCCGAGTCGGGCCTCACGGTGTCCGAGCTGGTCTCCACCGCCTGGGCGTCGGCCTCCTCCTTCCGCGGCAGCGACAAGCGCGGCGGCGCCAACGGCGCCCGCATCCGCCTCGAGCCGCAGATCGGCTGGGAGGTCAACGAGCCCGACCGTCTGCGGTCGGTGCTGCGCACCCTGGAAGGCGTCCAGGAGTCCTTCAACGCCGCCGCCCAGAGCGCCGGCAAGCAGGTCTCGCTGGCCGACCTGATCGTGCTCGCCGGTGCGGTGGGCGTCGAGAAGGCGGCCAAGGACGGCGGCTTCGACATCGAGGTGCCGTTCACGCCGGGCCGGGTGGACGCCACGCAGGAGCAGACGGACGTCGAGTCGTTCGCCGCGCTCGAGCCGAAGGCCGACGGGTTCCGCAACTACGTCGGCAAGGGCCAGCGCCTGCCGGCCGAGTACCTGCTGGTCGACAAGGCGAACCTGCTGAACCTCAGCGCGCCCGAGCTGACGGTCCTCGTCGGTGGTCTGCGCGTCCTGGGCGCCAACTACCAGCAGTCCAAGCACGGCGTCCTCACCGAGACGCCGGGCGTCCTGACGAACGACTTCTTCGTCAACCTGCTCGACCTGGGCACGAGCTGGACGTCGACGACCGAGGACCAGACCGTGTTCGTCGGCAGCGACTCCGCCACGGGCGAGGTCAAGTGGACCGGCACCCGTGCCGACCTGGTCTTCGGCTCGAACTCCGAGCTGCGCGCGCTCGCCGAGGTCTACGCGAGCGACGACGCCAAGGAGAAGTTCGTGAAGGACTTCGTCTCCGCGTGGGACAAGGTCATGAACGCGGACCGGTTCGACCTGGTCTGAGCCGACGTCCCCGCCTGAGCGCGGGGCTCGTCCGGGCATGAGGTGAGCGGCGGGCCGGATTCCCTTCGGGGGGTCCGGCCCGTTCGCGTGTGCGTGTGCGCCCGTCCTCAGGCCGGCACCTGCTGCCGTTGCGGCACCCAGCAGCGGATGATGTCGCGGACCGAGACGATGCCGGCCGGCTCGCCGCGGTCGAGGACGACGAGGTGCCGGAAGCCGCCGTGCGTCATGGCGCAGGCCGCTTCCTCCAGGGTCCAGACCGGGGTGGCGAAGACGACGTCGGTGGTGGTGTGGGCGTGGGCGGGCTCGGTGTCCGGGTCCTGGCCCAGGCCGACGGAGTTGAGTATGTCGCGTTCGGTGAGGATGCCGATGCCGCCGGCGTCCGGGTCGTGGACCACGGCCGCGCCGACGCGGCGGGCGGCCATCAGGGCGGCGGCCTGACGGAGGGTGTGGGCGGGGCCGATGGTGAGGACCAGCGTGCTCATGGCGTCGCGGACGAGCATGGGTTCCGGGTCACCTCCTGGGAAACGCTGCGACCACCGGGACGGTCCAGCGATTCACAAGTTCACAATGCGGGGGTGGCCTCAGAGTCTCAGGTAAAGCGCGGGTCAACAAGAGGGCGCGCGCGGCCAATTGAGGGCGCGCGCGCTCATCTGTGAGATTCAGGCGCGCAGGCCGATATGCCCCAGCAGCTCGTCGTGGAGCAGGCCGTTGGACGCGGCCGCGTTGCCGCTGTGCGGGCCCGGACGGCCGTCGAGGCCGGTGAAGGTGCCGCCGGCCTCCGTGACGACGATCGCGTTGGCGGCCATGTCCCAGAGGGAGAGCTCCGGTTCGGCGCAGATGTCCACGGCGCCCTCGGCGACCATCATGTACGGCCAGAAGTCGCCGTACGCGCGCGTGCGCCACACCGCGCGGCTGAGGTCCAGGAAGCCGTCGAGCCGGCCCCGCTCCTCCCAGCCGCTCAGCGAGGAGTACGCGAAGGAGGCGTCCGACAGCTCCGCGACGCGCGAGACGTGCAGCCGGGTGGCGGAGGAGAGGCTGCGGCCGGTGTAGGCGCCGTGACCCTTCGCGGCCCACCAGCGGCGGCCCAGGGCGGGGGCGGAGACGACGCCCACGACGGGCTCGTAGCCGCCCTCCGCCGCCTCCATCAGGGAGATCAGGGTGGCCCAGACGGGGACGCCGCGGACGTAGTTCTTGGTGCCGTCGATCGGATCGATCACCCAGCGGCGGGGGCCGGTGCCCTCCACGCCGTACTCCTCGCCGAGGATCGCGTCGCGGGGACGGGCCCGCTGGAGGTGGCCGCGGACGACCTCCTCGGCGGCCTTGTCCGCCTCGCTCACCGGAGTCATGTCCGGTTTTGTCTCGACCTTGAGGTCGAGGGCCTTGAAGCGGTCCATGGTCGCGGCGTCGGCGGCGTCCGCGAGGACGTGCGCGAGGCGGAGGTCGTCGAGGTAGTCCGGCATGGGGAAACGGTATCCGCCGCGGGCGGGGTGGGGCCACGGGGGGGCGGACCGGACGGACCCGGCCGGCCGGACGGACCCGGCCCGCCCCCCTCGTGGCCCCACCCGCTCCGCGAACCCTTGACAGTGCGGATGCGCCCGTCAAATCTGGGCGCAGAGCCGCTCGCCCCAGGGAGGCGATGATGCCTGCAGCCCGGGAATCCCTGCTCGACGCCGCTTTCACGGCCGTCACGCGCCGGCCGTGGGCCGCCGTGCGGATGGTCGACGTCGCCGCGGCGGCCGGGGTGTCGCGGCAGACGCTGTACAACGAGTTCGGGAGCAAGGACGGGCTGGCCAGGGCGCTGGTCAGGCGGGAGGCCGACGGATACCTCGCCGGGGTCGAGCGGGCGCTGGCCGGGCACGGGGACACCCGGGACCGGCTCACCGCGGCCGCCGAGTGGACGGCGTCGGCCGCCCGGGGCAACGCGCTCGTACGGGCCATGCTCACCGGCTGCTGGAGCGAGCGTCTGCCGTCGCCGACGCTCTCGGCCGTGCCGTCCTCCACCTCCGTGCCGGCGCAGCGGCGGGCGGACGGGCCGCTGCCCTCACCCGGCGACCTCGTGACGACCGTCCGCGACCGCGCCGTGGCCGCGCTCGCCGGCGGCCCCGGTACGACGCCGGACACCACGGAGGTCGCCCGCTCCTGCGAGCTGGCCCTCCGCCTCGCCCTGTCCTGCGTGGCCGCGCCCCCCGGCGAGGGCGGGGTCGCCGACCTGGTCCGCGGCGCCCTGCACCGCCGGCCCACCGGCTAGCCGCCGGTCACACGGCCGTTCGCCGGCTCACCGGCTGCTCGCGGGTCACCGGCCGCCCCGCACATGTCAGTACACCCAGGTGCCTAGTGCGCCGACCCCGACAGCTGGAGTCCGATCACCCCGATGATCACCAGGCTGATCGAGACGAGCTTCAGGACCGACACCAGGTCGCCCAGGAAGATCATCCCGTAGATCGCGGTGCCGGCCGCGCCGATGCCGGTCCAGACGGCGTACGCGGGGCCCACGTCGAGTTTCTTGAGGGAGAGGGTCAGCAGGCCGAAGCTGCCGAGGGCGAAGACGCAGAAGGCGATCGTCGGCCACAGCCGGGTGAAACCGTGCGACAGCTTCAGGCAGACGGCGAAGCCGGTCTCGAGCAGTCCCGCGACGATGACCAGCAGCCACGCCATGTGCTGTCCTCCCGTATGTGCGGCTCGGTGCGATTATGCACTTACCGGACTCGGGTACCGACAAACAACGCGGAGGTCAGTCGCCTTCCGTGCGCTCCCGCGTGGACAGCAGCCGGCGCAGCGAGTACAGCCGCGCCGGGTCGGCGTGCCCCTCGGCCACCCAGGCGTCCAGCGCGCAGTCCGGTTCGTCGTGGCTGCACGCGCGCGGGCAGCCGGCCGTCCCCGGCTCCAGGTCGGGGAAGGCGTGGATCACCCGGGACGGGTCGATGTGGGCGAGACCGAAGGAGCGCACGCCCGGGGTGTCGATCACCCAGTCGTCCGTGCCCTCCAGGGGAAGGGCCAGGGCCGAGGTCGTGGTGTGCCGGCCGCGGCCGGTCACCGCGTTCACATGGCCCGTCAGACGGCGCCGTTCCTCCGGGACCAGCGCGTTGACCAGGGTCGTCTTTCCGACGCCGGAGTGGCCGACGAACGCCGTGATGCGCCCGGTGAGGTACTCGCGCACCCGGTCCGCCGCGTCGCCGTTCTCCAGTTCCCCGCGGCTGGTGACGACGTAGGGGATGTCGAGGTCGCCGTACAGCTCCAGCAGCTTGTCCGGCGGGGCCAGGTCCGACTTCGTCATGACCAGCAGGGGTTCCAGGCCGCCGTCGTAGGCCGCCACCAGGCAGCGGTCGATCAGCCGGGGCCGGGGCTCGGGGTCGGCCAGGGCCGTGACGATCGCCAGCTGGTCGGCGTTGGCGACCACCACCCGCTCGTAGGGGTCGTCGTCGTCCGCGGTGCGGCGCAGCACCGAGGTGCGCTCCCCGATGCGGACGATGCGCGCGAGGGTGTCCTTCATGCCGGAGAGGTCGCCGACGAGGGCGACGCGGTCGCCCACGATCGCCGCCTTGCGGCCGAGCTCGCGGGCCTTCATCGCCATCACGACCCGGTCCTCGACGAGGCAGGTCAGACGGCCTCGGTCGACGGTGAGGACCATGCCCTCGGCCGCGTCCTCGTGCTTGGGACGGATGTGGGTGCGCGGCCGGTTGCCCTTGCGGTTGGGGCGGCTGCGGATGTCGTCCTCGTCGGTGTGCTTGCCGTAGCGGCGCATGGCGGAAGTCCCTAGGCCCCGAGCATCCCGGTCCACAGCTCCGGGAAGTCCGGCAAGGTCTTCGCCGTCGTCGCCACGTTCTCGATCCGCACGCCCTCGACCGCCAGCCCGATGACCGCGCCGGCCGTGGCCATGCGGTGGTCGTCGTAGGTGTGGAAGACCCCGCCGTGCAGGGGGCGCGGGCGGATGTGCAGTCCGTCGGCCGTCTCCGTCACGTCCCCGCCGAGCTCGTTGATCTCCTTGGTGAGCGCGGCCAGCCGGTCCGTCTCGTGCAGCCGCAGGTGGGCCACGCCCCGCAGGGTGGAGGGGGAGTCCGCGAGGGCGGCGACCGCGGCGATGCCCGGGGTCAGCTCACCGACGTCACCCAGGTCGACGTCGACGCCGTGCACCGCGCCCGAACCGGTGAACACCAGGCCGTAGTCGGTCAGTTCGCAGGAACCGCCCATCTCGGTGAAGATCTCGCGCAGCCGGTCGCCCGGTTGGGTGGTGCGCGCGGGCCAGTCGGGGATGACGACCCGGCCGCCGGTGACCAGCGCCGCCGCCAGGAACGGCTGCGCGTTGGACAGGTCCGGCTCGATCGTCAGGTCCCGGCCGAGCAGCGCGCCCGGCGTGACCCGCCAGACGTTCGGCTCGCCGCCCGACTCCGGGGTGTCCACCTGGGCGCCGACCGCGCGCAGCATGTCCACCGTCATCCGGATGTGCGGCAGGGAGGGGAGCGTCGAGCCGGTGTGGCGGACCTCGATGCCCTGGTTGAAGCGCGGGCCGGACAGCAGCAGGGCGGAGACGAACTGCGACGACGAGGACGCGTCGATCTCCACGGGACCGCCGTCCAGCGCGCCCCCGCCGTGCACCGTCAGCGGCAGCGCGCCCCGGCCGTCGTCGTCGATCCGGGCGCCGAGCACCCGCAGCGCGTCGATGACGCCGGTCAGGGGACGTTCGTACGACCGGGGGTCGCCGTCGAAGCGGACCGGGCCGTCGGCGAGCGCGGCCACCGGCGGCAGGAACCGCATCACCGTGCCGGCGTTGCCGACGTCGACCGTGGCCGGGCCGCGCAGCCCCGCGGGCAGCACCCGCCACGCCTCACCGCCGTTCTCGGGACCGCCCGCCACGGTGGAGCTCGACGACACCGTCTCCTCGATGCCCACGCCCATCGCCCGCAGCGCGTCGGCCATCAGCAGGGTGTCCCGGGAGCGGAGGGGACGGCGCAGCCAGCCCGGCTCGGAGGCGAGGGCGGCGAGGACGAGAGCACGGTTGGTGACCGACTTGGACCCCGGCACGTGGACCGTCGCGTCGACGGCTCCGCTCGCGTGCGGGGCGGGCCAGAGGGCGGTGTGGACGGGGTTTTCCGGCATGTGCCCACTCTATAAGCAGGCCGGGATCCGGGTGCGGCGCCGTTGTGGCTGGTCCGGCCCCGCGGCGGGGACGCTCGTCGTCCCCCGTGCCCCCATGTCCCCGCACCCGCATGTCCCCACGTCTCCGCACGCGCATGTCCCCACGTCCCCGCACCCGCGCGGGCGCCCCGGTGACCGGCGCTGGTGGCCACGGCCCCGCGCGGCCGTGGCGACCCCTGCGTCCCCGGGACGGGCGCGCGTCCCCACCGCCCCGGCCCCCGCGGGGGATGCCTCCGGGAGCCCGCCCCCGCGGGGAGGCTCACCCGAAGCCCCTCACCACCCCAACAGCCACCGCCCGCCCCCCATCAGGGAGCACAGGCTCACCGCGTGGAACAGGAACAGCCACAGCCCCGCCGGTACGTGCGTCAGGCGCGCGAGCTGGTCCGCGTCCGAGTCGCCCGCCCCGCCCCGCGACCGCTTCGCCTGGAGTTCGAACGCCGGCCGCACCCCGCCCAGCAGCAGGAACCACACCACCGCGTACGCGAACGCCGCCTGCACCTGGGGGCCGGTCAGCCAGGAGACCAGCAGGAAGGCGCCGCCTGTGAGGATCACGGTCAGGGCTCCGTACGCGTTGCGGATCATGACCAGCATGGCGATCAGCAGCGCGGTCGCCAGCCACAGCAGCAGGGTGATGCGGCCGGCGCCGAGCAGGGCCGCGCCGCCCAGGCCGAGCAGGGGAGGCGCGGTGTAGCCGGCGGCCGCGGTGAGGATCATGCCGAGGCCGTGCGGCTTGCCCCGGCTGACGGTCAGGCCGCTGGTGTCGGAGTGCAGCCGGATGCCGGTGAGCGTGCGGCCGGTGAGCAGGGCGACCAGGCCGTGGCCGCCCTCGTGGGCGATGGTGATCGCGTTGCGCGATATCCGCCACAAGGTGTGCGGCACCACTACGGCGAGGGCCGCCGCCACAGTGGCCAGCACCACCCACAGGTCGGGGTCGGGCTGGGTTCCCGTGAGGCGGTCCCAGAGGTCGGGCAGCGCGGTGGCGGCGGAGCTGTCCATGTGTCCCGGTGGCTCCCTCTCGTCTTGTGTCGACCGCGTCCTGTGTCGACGGGTGTCGGCGGTGTCGGCTCGTCCGGTGCGTGCCGACAGGTCTCGTCGCCCGGCTCCCGGCCCGGGGCGGTGGCCGGGGGGCGGGTGAGCCTGGCAGTGTGGCACGTATGTGCGGACGGTATGCAGCGAGTCGCAGGCCCGAGGATCTCGCAGGAATCTTTGAGATCGAGAGGTGGGAGCCCGAGGAGTCCCTGGCCCCCGACTACAACGTGGCGCCCACCAAAGAGGTCCACGCCGTCCTCGACCGCCCCCTGAAGGACGCCGGCGACCGGCGTCCGGTTCGCCAGCTGCGCAAGCTGACGTGGGGACTCGTGCCCTCCTGGGCCACGTCGCCCGAGGGCGGCGCCCGGATGATCAACGCCCGTGCGGAGACCGTCCACGAGAAGCCGTCCTACCGCCGTGCCTTCGCCGCCCGGCGCTGCATCCTGCCCGCCGACGGCTACTACGAGTGGGTCACCGGCCGGCAGGAGCGGGAGCTGGAGGTCGAGGGCAGGAAGAAGCGGCCCCGCAAGCAGCCGTACTTCGTGCTCCCGGCCGACGGCTCGGTGTTCGCGATGGCCGGGCTGTACGAGTTCTGGCGCGACCGCACCCTGCCCGACGACCACCCGCGGGCCTGGTGGGTGACCTGCTCGGTGATCACCACCGAGGCGGAGACGGCCCCGCTCGCCGTGGCCCCGGCCGACGGCCCGCACGCGCTCGCCGACATCCACCCCCGGATGCCCCTGATGCTCACCCCCGACCGCTGGGACGCCTGGCTGGACCCGGCGCGCACCGACGTCGAGGACCTGCGCTCCCTGCTGGAGCCGCCGGCGTCCGGTCTGATGCGCGCCTACCCGGTGTCCACGGCCGTCAGCAACGTCCGCAACAACGGCGCGGAGCTGCTGAAGGAGCTGGAGGGGCCCGAGGAGGGCACACTCTTCTGATGTGACTGTGACTGTGACTGTGACTGTGACTGTGCCGGCCGAGACCTGATGTGACTGTGCCGGCCGAGACCTGATGTGACTGTGACGACCGAGACCCTGATGTGACTGTGATGTGACTGTGACGACCGAGACCCTCCTCACGGACGCGGGGAACGCGCGCATCACCTGGCACCGGGCCGGGAAGGCGCGGCTGCTGCTGGCGGTGAGCCACGGCGCCGGCGGCGGCATCGAGGCCCGCGACCTCCAGGCGCTCGCCGCCGCCCTCCCCGCGCACGGCGTGACCGTGGCCCTCGTCGAGCAGCCCTGGCGGGTGGCCGGCAAGAAGGTGGCGCCCGCGCCGAAGACACTCGACGTCGGCTGGCGCGGGATCTGGCCGGCCGTCGCGAAACCCGGGCTGCCGGTGATCGCCGGCGGACGGTCGGCGGGCGCCCGCGTGGCCTGCCGCACCGCCGCCGAGCTCGGCGCCCACGCCGTGCTCGCGCTCGGTTTCCCGCTGCACCCGCCGGGCCGGCCGGAGCGGTCCCGCGCCGCCGAACTCCTCGGCGCCGGGGTGCCCACCCTGGTGGTCCAGGGCGGCAACGACCCGTTCGGCAGGCCCGCGGAGTTCCCGGAGGGGCCGTACGAGCTCGTCGAGGTGCCTCACGGCGATCACGGCCTGGCCGTGCCCAAACGGGCGGGGATCAGCCAGGAGCAGGCTCTGGAAACGGTCACCTCCGCCGTCGTCCGATGGACCGCGGGCCTGGGGTGACGGGCGGGGAATGTTGCGGCGCGGGGCGCTGTTGAGGCGGACGGAAGTGCTGAACACGCAGCACCGACGTCGTGGGAGAGGAAGTCCGCCGCATGGGTTCGACCATCTGCCCGCTCGCCGCCCACCACCACCCGGTGGACGGGCCGCGCCCGGGAGAGTCCGATTCGAGCCGCAGCAGCCGCCCGGATCTGGACTGGACGGTGCTGCACGCGGCCAAGACCACTCCTTTCGGAGCGGCGGCAGGCACCGGTCGTCGTCTATCCTCCGATTCGAGTGGGGCCGGTGTCGGTCCCGCCCGCGATCTTGAGGAGGTGGGTCCGGTCACCGGTACCGACGCAGGGACCGACAACGGCCAGGCGGAGCTGCCCGAGGGCCAGGGCGCAGGCGTGGGAGCGAGCCCGGAGTCGACCGCGGAGCGCAGCGCGCGCTTCGAGCGGGACGCGCTCGAGTTCCTCGACCAGATGTACTCGGCCGCGCTGCGCATGACGCGCAACCCGGCCGACGCCGAGGACCTGGTGCAGGAGACGTACGCCAAGGCGTACGCGTCCTTCCACCAGTTCCGCGAGGGCACCAACCTCAAGGCCTGGTTGTACCGGATCCTCACCAACACCTTCATCAACTCGTACCGCAAGAAGCAGCGCGAACCCCAGCGCAGCGCGGCCGAGGAGATCGAGGACTGGCAGCTGGCGCGCGCCGAGTCGCACATGTCGACCGGTCTGCGGTCGGCCGAGTCGCAGGCGCTGGACCACCTGCCCGACTCGGACGTGAAGGCAGCGCTCCAGGCCATTCCCGAGGAATTCCGCATCGCCGTGTACCTCGCCGATGTCGAGGGCTTTGCGTACAAGGAGATCGCGGACATCATGGGGACACCCATCGGTACGGTGATGTCCCGGCTGCACCGGGGCCGCCGGCAACTGCGCGGCATGCTCGAGGACTACGCCCGAGAGCGCGGGCTGGTGCCGGCCGGCGCCGGCAAGTCGGACGAAGCGAAAGGCTCGGGCTCATGAGCTGCGGAGAGCCGCACGAGACGGACTGCGGTGAGGTCCTCGACCATCTCTACGAGTTCCTCGACAGTGAGATGCCGGACGTCGATCGCGACAAGTTCAAGCAGCACTTCAGCGAGTGCTCGCCGTGCCTGGAGAAGTACGGGCTGGAAGAGGCGGTGAAGAAGCTCGTCAAGCGGTGCTGCGGCCATGACGACGTACCCTCCGACCTGCGTTCCAAGGTCATGGGCCGGCTCGACCTGATCCGTTCGGGACAGACCGTGCCCGAACACGACGTGACGGCCGCCCCGCAGGAGTCCTGACGACCGCCCAGCGGGAGTACCGGCGGTCGCCCAGCAGGCGTTCCGGTGGCCGTCCCGCCGGACGGGGCTGAACGGCCACGCGCCGGAGCCCTGACGAACGCCGTCACCCGAATGTGCTAATCCGCGGGTGATACGCCCATAGAGCCACCCCCCGCCACCCTAGGCTCCGGAACCTGAACCGGAGCCTGCGGAAGGCGTGGCCGGGGGGAGGGTGGCATGGGAGAGATCCCGGTGCGGGCGCGGGTGTACGTGGTCTGCGTCGCCCTCGGGGCCCTGCCCTGTCTGCTGCCGCTGCCGTCGGTGCGCACCCCCTGGTGGGCGGTCCCGCTGCTCGCCGCGCTGTACGCCGGCGGTGAGCGGATCGCCCGCCGCCGCTTCGCCGGCACCTTCTACCCCGTGCTGCTCGCCGGGGCCTTCCTGCTGCCGCCGTACGCCGCCGCGCTCGTGCCGCTGCCCGGCGCGCTGCTCTCCGCCGTCGAGCAGCGGCCCTGCCTGCCGCGGCGGATCTGCCGCGCCGCCCACCTGGCGATCGCCGTGTGGGCGGCCGCCCGCGTGCACGGCGCGCTGGACGCGCGGCACGCCGTGGAGGCCTCCGACTTCCCGCAGGTGTTCCTGCCGGCCGGAGCCGCCGTCCTGGTGTTCTGCGCGGTGCTCGCCGCGCTCGACGGCTCGATCCTCGCGCTGGCCGAGGGGCTGCCGCCGACGCGGGTGTGGTGCGGGCTGTTCCGGGGGTCGCTCGCGCCCGTCGCGGTGCACGGGCTGGCCGGGCTGATGATGGCCGTCCTCTGGCACAGCCCCTACGGGCCGGTCGCCGCGCTGCTCGTGCTCTTCCCGATGGCCGTCTCCTGGTGGATGTTCGCCCAGTACCACCGGGAACGGGCCGCCCACCAGGCCACGATCCGCGCGCTGGTGCAGGCCGTCGACATCAAGGACGGGTACACCCGCGGCCACAGCGAGCGGGTCGGACAGGCCTCGATGATGATCGCGCGCGAGCTGGGCATGGACGAGGGGCGGGTCGAGGTGCTCCGCTTCGCCGGGATCCTGCACGACGTCGGCAAGCTCGGCGTCCCCACCCGGCTGCTGCGCAAGGACGGGCCGCTGACGCCGGAGGAACGCCGGGTGATCGAACTGCACCCGGAGTACGGGCACGAGATCACCCGGGGCATCTCCTTCCTCGGTGAGGCCCGCTCGGCGATCCTCCACCACCACGAGCGGGTCGACGGCAGCGGCTACCCCTACGGGCTGGTGGGCAGCCAGATCCCCGAGTGCGCGCGGGTGGTGGCGGTGGCCGACGCCTTCGACGCGATGACCTCGACCCGGTCCTACAGCAGGGCGCGTCCGGTGGCGGTGGCCCTGGAGGAGCTCCAGCGGTGCTCGGGCTCCCAGTTCGACCCCCGGATGGTGGCCGCGCTGGTCCGGGTGATCGGCCGGGAGGGGTGGCGGCCCGTGGTCACGGCCGACGAGCCCCGGCCCACGGTGCCGCCCCCCGCCCCCGTCCCCGGCGGGTCCGGAGCGCGCCGATGACCACCCGCCGCCCCCTGGCCGCCCTGCACGGCAGCGCCGCCGTCCTGGTCGCCGGCTCCCTCCTGGTCACCTTCCGCTCGGGCGTCGAGGAACGCCCCGTCGCGCTCGCCTTCGGGGTCCTCGTCGCCGTCGGCGAGCTGACCCTTCCACCCTCCAGGCTCCTGCCGGCCGGGGCGGCCCTGAGGAGCGGGCCCGCGCCGCGCGAGGCCGCGCCGCTCGGGGCCGCCGGGGCGCTGTCGTACGCGCTGCTCGGCGAGCACGCCGGGCAGGCCTCGCACCACGGCGTCGCGCAGGTCGTCTCCGTCGTGTTCGCCGCCTCCCTGCTCGGCACCGTGCCGCACCTCGCACGCGGGGAGGGGCCCGTCCTGGACCACCTGGCCCGCCGGGTCCTGGCCGTCGGCTTCGCCGCCGTGTGCTTCCAGCCCCTCTACCACCACGGGGTGTTCGACCGCTGGAGCGGCCCTGCGTACGCCCTGCTGCTGCTCGCGCTGCTCGTCCTCACCGTGCTGTGCGACGCGGTGGTCGCGGCCGCGCTCGCGCACTCCCGCACCCGCTGGCCGTTCGCCCCGCTGCTCCGCGACGAGCTGCGGTCGGTGCCCGGGATCGGGTCGGCCGTGTGCGCGACGGGCGCGGTGATGGCGCTCGCGGTGGCCGTGGTCGGGCTGTGGGCGCTGCCCGTGTTCTCGGTGCCGCTGCTGCTCACCCAGCACTCCCTGCGCCGGTACGCCGCCGTCCGCGCCACCTACCGGCAGACCATCGCCTCCCTCGCCCGGGCCACCGAGATCGCCGGGTACACCCCCGCCGGGCACGCCCGCCGGGTCGCCGCCCTCAGCCAGGCCGTGGGCCGGGACCTGGGACTGACGGAGCCCGAGCTCACGGTCCTGGAGTACGCGGCGCTGATGCACGACATCGGCCAGCTCAGCCTCGTCGACCCGGTCCCGGCCGGGGCCACGGCCGGGCTGCCGGTCGCGGAGCAGCGGCGGATCGCGCTGCTGGGCGGGGCCGTCGTCCGGCAGACCGGGGCGGACGGGCAGGTCGCGGCGGTCGTGGAGCGGCAGGCCGACCCCTATCCCGAGCAGCCGGTCGCCGCCCGGATCGTGCGGGTGGTGAACGCCTACGAGGAGAAGGTGCGCGACGCCGGCCCCGGCGGACCGCTCACCGCGCTGGAGGAGCTGCGGCTGGGGACGGGCACGAACTACGCTCCCGAGGTGGTGGAGGCGCTCGCCCGGGTACTGGGGGACCAGGGGCGTGGCGGATGAACGCCACGGCCGGAGGGGCCCGCGAGCGGGGGTCGGGACGGTCTGACCCTCCCCGCCGATGGGTAACCCATGGGTAATGAGCGACCTTCCAGCCACACGTGGTTGGATGCGAGGGAGAGGGTGTCCGGGGGCACCGGCCAGCCCACACCACGGAACTGGCAGGCGGGAATCGTGAGGATCTTCGGCAAGGTACGGCACCGGCCCTCCGCCTCCTGGCGGCAGGCCACCGACCGCGCGTTCACCCTGATCGGCGACGGCCGGTACGAGGACGCGGGTGCGCTGCTGACACGTGCCGCCGATCTGGAGCCCTGGCTGTCGGAGTCCTGGTTCAACCTCGCCCTGCTGCACAAGTTCCGGCACGACTGGGAGCAGGCCCGCACCGCCGGACTGCGCGCGGTCGCCCTCCTCGACCGGGAGACCGGCGCCCCCGACTGGTGGAACGTCGGCATCGCGGCGACCGCCCTGCAGGACTGGCCGCTGGCCCGCCGCGCCTGGCAGGCCTACGGGCTGAACGTGCCGGGCGGTGCCGCCGTCGCCGGCGAGCCGCTCGGCATGGACCTGGGCAGCGCCGCCGTACGGCTGTCGCCCGAGGGGGAGGCCGAGGTGGTGTGGGGGCGGCGGCTGGACCCGGCCCGGATGGAGGTGCTGTCGATCCCGCTGCCGTCGTCCGGGCGGCGCTGGGGCGAGGTCGTCCTGCACGACGGGGTGCCGCACGGCGAGCGGACCACGTCCGCCGGGCACGCCTACCCCGTCTTCGACGAGATCGAGCTGTGGGCGCCGTCGCCGGTGCCGACCTGGGTGGTCCTGCTGGAGGCCGCCACCGAGTCCGACCGGGACGCGCTGGAACAGCTCGCCGGCGACGCGGGGTTCGCCGCGGAGGACTGGTCGTCGTCGGTGCGGCTGCTGTGCCGGATGTGCTCGGAGTCGCGGATGCCCTCCGACGAGGGCGACGGCGAGCACCTGGACCCGCACGACCACAGCGAACCGGGGCATCCCGGGCCGCTCGGGCACCGCACCGACGGGCAGTTGTGGGTGCCGGAGCGGGAGTGCGGGGTGGCCGCGCCGGCGTCTTTGGTGCGGGGCCTGCTGGACGGGTGGGTCGCCGACAGCCCGGACTCCAGGGACTGGCGTGATCTCGAAGAGGTCTGCTGAGGCCGCCCCCCGGCTCCGGGCCCGTCGGGGCCGGTCCCGCCCGCGCGGCGGAGCCGCAGGTCGGACCCGGCCCGGCGCCCCCTCACGGCGCCTCCCCGTACCCTGTATCCGCAACTTCACCCCCCGTTTTGAGGAAGGCATCGTCGGTCATGGCGCAGCAGGACACCGATCAGCAGCACGCGGGCGTGCTCCCCGTGGACGACGAGGGCTTCGTCATCGACACCCAGGACGCCGAGGAGCGGGAGCGGGCGTACCGCGAGCGCGGCACCTCGCGGCCGATCACCGTCGTCGGCAACCCGGTGCTCCACAAGGAGTGCGCGGACGTCACCGAGTTCGACGACGAACTGCTCAAGCTGGTGGACGACATGTTCGCCAGCCAGCGCACCGCGGAGGGCGTGGGCCTGGCCGCCAACCAGATCGGTGTCGACCTCAAGGTCTTCGTCTACGACTGCCCCGACGACGAGGGCGTGCGGCACACCGGCGTGGTCTGCAACCCCAAGCTCGTGGAACTGCCCGCGGACCGGCGCCGGCTGGACGACAGCAACGAGGGCTGCCTGTCGGTGCCGACCGCGTACGCGCCGCTCGCGCGGCCGGACTACGCCGAGGTGACCGGTCAGGACGAGAAGGGCAACCCGATCAAGGTACGCGGCACCGGATACTTCGCACGGTGTTTGCAGCACGAGACCGACCACCTCTACGGGTACCTGTACATCGACCGCCTCTCCAAGCGGGAACGCAAGGACGCGCTGCGGCAGATGGCCGAGAACGAACCTCGCTACCCCGTGGTGGCCAACGGCTGAGCCACGCTCCGCGCCCCCGCACCCACCGACGCCTGGCCGGGATCCCTCCCGGCCGGGCGTCGTTCGTGTGCCCGACGCGCGGTCGATCGCTGCTGCACATCCGCTGATCCGCAATCGGTCATCGGAGGGGCTTTCTCGTCAGGTTGAGGGAGCGAATGCAGCAAATCCGTTCCCAGAGCGGTCAGTTGTAGTGCTGAATGGATGTGCGGGGATACGCAACGGCGCACGCCCGGCATGGCGGGAGAGGTGTGCGCCACTGGCGGCTGAGAGGGGTTGTTCGTGCCAGCTTTCCCATACAGCACCACATACAGCACCACATGCAGCACCACGGCGACGGTGACCGCGGTCGCGGTCCCGCCCTCGCTCTCCCTCCCGGTCGTCGAGGCGGTGTTTCCCCGGCAACTGCACCCGTATTGGCCCCGGTTGCAGGAGAAGACGCGCGCCTGGCTGCTGGAAAAGCGGCTCATGCCGGCCGACAAGGTCGCCGAATATGCCGACGGCCTGTGCTACACCGACCTGATGGCGGGGTACTACCTCGGTGCCTCCGAGGAGGCCCTCCAGGCCATCGCCGACTACAGCGCCTGGTTCTTCGTCTGGGACGACCGCCACGACCGCGACGTCGTGCACGGCCGGACCGGCGACTGGCGGAGGCTGAGGTCCCGCCTGCACGCGGCGCTGGACGCGCCGAACGCGCACCTGCGTCACGAGGATCCGCTGGTCGCCGGGCTGGCGGACAGCGTGGGCCGGCTGTTCTCCTTCCTCCCCGGCACCTGGAACGCCCGGTTCACCCGGCACTTCCACGCCGTCATCGAGGCCTACGACCGGGAATTCCGCAACCGCGTCGAGGGGCGGATCCCGGCCGTCGAGGAGTACCTCGCGCTGCGCCGGCTCACCTTCGCCCACTGGATCTGGACGGACCTGCTGGAGCTGAGCGCGGGGCACGAAATACCGGAACCGATACGAAAACATCCGGCCTATCGGCGGGCAGCCCTGCTGAGTCAGGAATTCGCCGCCTGGTACAACGACCTCTGCTCGCTTCCCAAGGAAATAGCGGGCGATGAGGTGCACAATCTCGGAATCAGTCTCGTCACCCATGAGGGAATGAGCCTGGAAGAGGCTGTCGAGGATGTCCGGCGGCGCATCGAGCAATGCATATCGGAGTTCCTTGCCGTGGAGAAGGACGTACTGCGGCTGGCCGACCGGCTGGACGACGGGACGGTCCACGGAAAGCAGGTGAGCACCGCCGTCGGTGCCTGTCTCGCGAACATGCGCAACTGGTTCAGCTCCGTCTACTGGTTCCACCACGAGTCGGGCCGCTACAGGGTCGACAGCTGGGACGACCGGTCCACCCCTCCGTACGTCAGCAACGAACCGGCAGGTGAGAAATGACCGTCGAGTCGGTGAACCCCGCGACGCCCGACGCCCCGGAACTGCGAGAGCCGCCCCTGGCCGGCGGCGGGATTCCGCTTCTCGGCCACGGCTGGAGGCTCGCCAGGGATCCGCTGGCCTTCATGACCCGGCTGCGCGACCACGGCGACGTCGTCCGCATCAGGCTCGGCCCCAAGACGGTGTACGCCGTCACCGCCCCCGCCCTCACCGGGGAGCTGGCCCTCAGCCCCGACTACATCATCGCCGGACCCCTGTGGGAGTCCCTGGAGGGCCTGCTCGGCAAGGAGGGCGTGGCCACCGCCAACGGGCCGACGCACCGGCGCCAGCGGCGCACCATCCAGCCCGCGTTCCGGCTCGACGCCATCCCGGCCTACGGGCCGATCATGGAGGAGGAGACGCACGCGCTCGCCGAGCGCTGGAAGGGCGGCGGGACGATCGAGTGCACCTCGGAGTCGTTCCGCATCGCGGTCCGCGTCGCCGCCCGCTGCCTGCTGCGCGGCCGGTTCATGGACGAACGAGCGGAGCGGCTGTGCACCGCCCTCGCCAGTGTGTTCCACGGTACGTACCAGCGCATGGTGGTACCGCTCGGGCCGCTGTACAAACTACCGCTTCCGGCCAATCGGGAATTCAACCGGGCCCTGGCCGATTTGCATCTCCTGGTCGACGAGATCATCGCCGAACGCCGGGCGTCCGGTCAAAGGCCGGACGATTTGCTGACGGCATTGCTGGAAGCGAAGAACGACAATGGCGACCCCATCGGGGAACAGGAGATCCACGATCAGGTCGTCGCGATACTCACCCCCGGCAGCGAAACCATCGCGGCCACGATCATGTCTCTGCTGCTGGTCCTCGCCGACCACCCGGAACACGCCGACAAAGTACGGGCCGAGGTCGAGGCCGTAACCGCGGGGCGGCCCGCCGCATTCGAGGACGTGCGCAAGCTGACGCACACCAACAACGTCGTCATGGAAGCCATGCGTTTGCGTCCCGCCGTATGGATATTGACGCGGCGGGCGGTCACCGACACCGAACTCGGCGGGTATCGCATTCCGGCCGGTGCCGACATCGTGTACAGCCCGTACGCGATCCAGCGCGACCCCCGTTCCTACCGGCGGCATCTGGACTTCGACCCCGACCGGTGGCTTCCCGAGCGCTCGGGCGACGTCCCGAAGTACGCCATGCGGCCCTTCGGGGTGGGCAACCGCAAGTGCCCCAGCGACCACTTCTCCATGGCCCTGCTCACGCTGGTCACGGCGGTGCTCGCGAAGACGTTCCGCTTCGAGCAGGTCGCCGGCTCCGACGACGCGACCCGGGTGGGCATCACCCTGCGCCCGCAGCGGCTGCTGCTGGCGCCGGTGCCCCGCCGAGAGGACGCTCCTCCGGCGGACCGTCAGGCGGCCGAAGGCCCGCGGAACGTGCGCCGGTAGGCGTTCGGGGTGATGCCCAGGGCCCGCACGAACTGGTGCCGCAGCGCCGCCGCCGTCCCGAAACCGGCCCGCCCGGCGATCGCGTCGACCGTCTCGTCCGTCGCCTCCAGCAGGTGCTGGGCGAGCAGGACGCGCTGGCGCAGGATCCAGCGGTAGGGGGTGGTGCCGGTCTCCTGCTGGAAGCGGCGGGCGAAGGTGCGCGGCGCCATGTGGGCACGGGCCGCCAGCTGCTCCACGGTGACCTCCCGGTCGAGGTGCCGCTCCATCCAGGCGAGCACCTCGCCCACCGTGTCGCACCGCGACCGGGGCAGCGGCCGCTCGACGTACTGGGCCTGCCCGCCGTCGCGGTGCGGCGGTACGACCATCCGCCGGGCGATCCCGTTGGCGACCTCGGGCCCCTGCTCCTTGCGCACCAGGTGCAGACAGGCGTCGATCCCGGCGGCCGTGCCGGCCGAGGTGATCACGGGGTCGTCGTCGACGTAGAGGACGTCGGGCTCGACGCTCGTGCGCGGATACCGCCGGGCGAGCTGCTCCGCGTGCCGCCAGTGCACCGCGCAGCGCCGCCCGTCCAGCAGCCCCGCCGCGCCCAGCACGAACACCCCGGAACAGACGCTCAGCACCCGCGTCCCGCGGTCCACGGCCCGCCGCAGCGCGTCGAGCAACTCGGGCGGGTAGTCGCGCACCAGGTACGACTCCCCGGCCGGCACGGCGATCAGGTCGGCGCTCTCCAGGCGTTCCAGACCGTGCTCCGTGTGCACGCCGAAGCCCGCGGGGGTGGTCAGCGTGGGCCCCTCCGCGGAGGCGACCGCGAAGTCGTACACCGGCAGCCCCTCGTCACTGCGGTCGATGCCGAACACCTCGCACACCACACCGAGTTCGAAGGGGTGCACGCCGTCGAGGACGACCGCGGCCACGTTCTTCAGCATGCCGCCAGTGTGCCGCGCGAGTGGCAGTAATTTGAAGGTGCAGGGCAGTTCTGCCGCTGTCATGAGCGTCACGGGAGCTCGATGCTTACCCCCATGAACGCACTCAGCCCCTACCTCACGGTCCTGGCTCTCTTCCTCCTCCTCGCGGGTCCGGCGCTCGTGGGACTGGCCCGCGAACGCCGGATCGACCGTCAACTGCGGTCGGCGAGGGCTCAGAAGTCCTCGTCGAGGTCGACCGTGCCCTCCACGGCCACCTGGTACGCCGACACCCGGCGCTCGAAGAAGTTGGTCAGCTCCTGAACGCCCTGCAGCTCCATGAAGGAGAACGGGTTCTCCGAGCCGTACACCGGGGCGAAGCCGAGGCGCGTGAGGCGCTGGTCGGCGACGCACTCCAGGTACTGCCGCATCGAGTCGGTGTTCATGCCCGGCAGGCCGTCACCGCACAGATCGCGGGCGAACTGCAGCTCGGCCTCGACGGCCTCCCGCAGCATGTCGGTGACCTGCTGCTGGAGCCGGTCGTCGAAGAGGTCCGGCTCCTCCTTGCGGACGGTGTCGACGACGTCGAACGCGAAGGACATGTGCATGGTCTCGTCCCGGAACACCCAGTTGGTGCCGGTGGCGAGGCCGTGCAGCAGGCCCCGGCTGCGGAACCAGTAGACGTACGCGAAGGCGCCGTAGAAGAACAGGCCCTCGATGCACGCGGCGAAGCAGATCAGGTTGAGCAGGAAACGGCGCCGGTCGGCCCGGGACTCCAGGCGGTCCAGCTTCTCCACCGAGTCCATCCAGCGGAAGCAGAACTCGGCCTTCTCGCGGATGGAGGGGATGTTCTCGACGGCGGCGAAGGCGGCCGCGCGGTCCTCCGGATCGGGGAGGTAGGTGTCCAGGAGGGTCAGGTAGAACTGGACGTGGACCGCTTCCTCGAAGAGCTGCCGGCTGAGGTAGAGCCGCGCCTCGGGGGAGTTGATGTGCTTGTACAGCGTCAGCACCAGGTTGTTCGCGACGATCGAGTCGCCGGTCGCGAAGAAGGCGACCAGCCGGCCGATCAGGTGCTGTTCGGCCGGGGTGAGCTTGGCGAGGTCGGCCACGTCCGAGTGGAGGTCGACCTCCTCCACGGTCCAGGTGTTCTTGATGGCGTCCCGGTAGCGCTCGTAGAAGTCCGGGTAGCGCATGGGGCGCAGAGTCAGCTCGAAGCCGGGGTCGAGAAGGTTCTTCACGGTGGAGCTCATTACTGGCAGGCCTCGCAGGACTCGGGGTTTTCCAGGGAACAGGCGACGGCGTCCTCGGGCGCCGGCCGCTGGACGGGAACGGTGGCCTGTGCGGCGCGGGCGATGCGGGTCGCCGGGCGCGAGCGCAGGTAGTACGTCGTCTTGAGGCCCGACTTCCAGGCGTACGCGTACATCGAGGAGAGCTTGCCGATGGTCGGCGTCTCCAGGAACAGGTTCAGGGACTGCGCCTGGTCCAGGTACGGGGTGCGGGCGGCGGCCATGTCGATCAGGCCGCGCTGCGGGATCTCCCAGGCGGTGCGGTAGAGGGCGCGGACGTCGGCCGGGATCCAGGTGAAGTCCTGCACCGAGCCGCCCGAGTCGCGCAGCGCCTCGCGGGTGCGCGCGTCCCAGACGCCGAGCTCCTTGAGGTCCCGCACCAGGTAGGAGTTGACCTGGAGGAACTCGCCGGACAGCGTCTCGCGCTTGAACAGGTTGGACACCTGCGGCTCGATGCACTCGTAGACGCCCGCGATCGACGCGATGGTGGCGGTCGGCGCGATGGCGAGGAGCAGGGAGTTGCGCAGCCCGGTGGCGGCGATGCGCTCGCGCAGGGCCGCCCAGCGCTCCGGCCAGGTGAACTCGACGCCGTAGTGGTCCGGGTGCAGGACGCCCCGGGCGGTGCGGGTCTTCTCCCAGGCCGGCAGCGGGCCGTTGCGTTCGGCGAGGTCGGCGGAGGCCTCGTACGCGGCGAGCATGACGCGCTCGGCGATCCGGGTGGAGAGCGCCTTGGCCTCGGGGGAGTCGAAGGGCAGGCGCAGCTTGAAGAAGACGTCCTGGAGGCCCATCGCGCCGAGGCCGACCGGGCGCCAGCGGGCGTTGGAGCGGCCCGCCTGCTCGGTCGGGTAGAAGTTGATGTCGACGACGCGGTCGAGGAAGGTGACGGCGGTGCGGACGGTGTCGTCCAGCCGCTGCCAGTCGATGCCGTCGCCGTCGACGAAGGCGCCGAGGTTCACCGATCCCAGGTTGCAGACCGCCGTCTCCCCGTCGTCGGTGACCTCCAGGATCTCCGTGCAGAGGTTGGAGGAGTGCACGACGTGGCCCGGCGTCGCGGTCTGGTTGGCGGTGCGGTTGGCGGCGTCCTTGAAGGTCATCCAGCCGTTGCCGGTCTGCGCGAGGGTGCGCATCATCCGGCCGTACAGCTCGCGCGCCGGGATCGTCTTCCGCGCCAGGCCCGCCGCCTCGGCCTCGCGGTAGGCCGCGTCGAACTCCTCGCCCCACAGGTCGACCAGTTCGGGCACGTCGGAGGGGGAGAAGAGGGACCACTGCGCGTCGGCGTCCACCCGGCGCATGAACTCGTCGGGGATCCAGTGCGCGAGGTTCAGGTTGTGCGTACGGCGGGCGTCCTCGCCGGTGTTGTCGCGCAGCTCCAGGAACTCCTCGATGTCGGAGTGCCAGGTCTCCAGGTAGACCGCGGCCGCGCCCTTGCGCCGGCCGCCCTGGTTCACGGCGGCGACGGAGGCGTCGAGGGTCTTCAGGAACGGGACGATGCCGTTGGAGTGCCCGTTGGTGCCGCGGATGAGGGAGCCGCGGGAGCGGATCCGGGAGTACGACAGCCCGATGCCGCCGGCGTGCTTGGAGAGGCGGGCGACCTGGTGGTAGCGGTCGTAGATCGAGTCCAGCTCGTCCTGGGGGGAGTCGAGGAGGTAGCACGACGACATCTGGGGGTGCCGGGTGCCGGAGTTGAAGAGCGTGGGGGAGGAGGGGAGGTAGTCCAGGCGGCTCATGAGCCCGTAGAGCGCGGCGACCTCGTCCACGGCCCGCGTGGTGTCGTCCTCGGCGAGTCCGGCGGCGACGCGCAGCAGGAAGTGCTGGGGCGTCTCGACGACCTTGCGGGTGATCGGGTGGCGCAGGAGGTAGCGGCTGTGCAGGGTGCGCAGGCCGAAGTACCCGAAGCGGTCGTCGGCGTGCGGGTCGACCAGCGCGTCGAGCCGCGCGCCGTGCAGCCGTACGAACGCGGCGGTCCGGTCGGCGATCAGCCCCTCCCGGTGTCCCACCGCGACCGACCCGGTGAAGGAGGTGACGCCCTGGGAGGCGGCCTCGGCGCGGATGCCGAGGGTGAGCAGACGGGCGGCCAGCCGGGAGTAGGCGGGGTCCTCGGAGATGAGGCCGGCGGCCGCCTCCGTGGCCAGCTCGCGCAGTTCCGTCTCGTCCGCCCGCGCGGAGCGGCCCCGCAGGGCGGCGGCGGCGACCCGGCCCGGGTCGGCGTCGGGCAGGTCGGCGGTCAGCTCGGTCAGGGTCCGCAGCAGGGCGGTACCGGGACCGTCGGTGTCCTGCGGGGTGACTGAGGCCGGATCGGCTGGCGCGATGGTCACGTGGGGCTCTCCCTCGCTCGGCAAGGGGCCTGGCGGAGAGCAGGGGGGCAGCACACGAGCGCGCACGGCGTCGCGTCCACCGGCCCACTCCACGAGGCCCGGACGTCAAGGCACCCGAGCCGGACGGCCGGGCGCACTGTCGGCAGGTCCTCGGACTGGACAGGTGTGCGCACACGGGTAGGGGCGCACACCTGTACACCGTTGCGGGACAGTTCCGGATTCGCACCGGATTCCCCTGCGGCGACAGCGAGCACGAGCATACATCTTGTGCTCGCCCGTCACGCCACCCCCAGATGTTGTGTTGCGAGTGATCTCAGAGCGTCAACCGGTAGGCCATGAGAGTGATGTCGTCCAGGTGCGGCACGGGATTCCAGTCCCGCTCGGGTGTGCGGACGAAGCCCAGGCGCTCGTAGAGCCGGTGGGCGGTGTGCATGGCCCGCTGGCTCGACAGCACGACGGCCGTGCAGCCCCGCGTGGTCCGCGCACGCTCGACACAGGCCCGCACGAGGGCCTCGCCGGCGCCCCGGCCGCGCTGCTCGCGGGCGACCGCCAGCGCGCGGATCTCGGCCTCGCCGGGGCGGGCGATGTCGGCGACGGGCCCGGGGCCCGGTACGAAGGTGACCCCGCCCAGGAGCAGGTCGCCCGCCACGGCCACGAGGACGGTGGCGGCGGCCGCCCGCGCGGCCACGTCCTTCAGCACGGGCAGGTACGGGTCGCCCTCGCCGTAGTCGAGGAGTCCGTCGTCGAGGTAGGCGCGGGCGGTCAGGTCGCCGAGGCCGGCGTACTCGGAGGGTTCCGCTTCCCGGATCCGTATGTCCATGGCGCGCAGTCTGCCCCACGCACACGACGGTGGGCCGCCGGATTTCTCCGCCGGCCCACCGCGAGCTCTGCCGCGTGTGACGTTCTGGCTAGTGGGACGTTCTGGCTAGTGGGACGTTCCGGCGGTCGCCGGCGGCAGCTCCACCTGGACGCCCGGGTCGCCGGCGTCCGCCGTGTAGTCCTCCGGGCTCGTCTCGTCGACGCCCTCCGGGGCCTTCAGCGCCTTCAGGACGAAGGTCAGGACCACCGTCACCACCACGTTCAGCACGAACGCCGTCAGACCGATGTACCCGATCTCGCCGATGCCGGGGATCTCCTTCGCCGACCCGCCGAAGTGCTTCTGGGTGGGGGAGGCCACGCCGTACGCGGCGAGCGTGCCGTAGGCCATGCCGACGGCCCAGCCCCCGAGCAGCGCCCAGCGGTGGAACCAGCGGGTGAACAGGCCGCCGACCAGGGCCGGGAAGGTCTGCAGGATCCAGATGCCGCCGAGGAGCTGGAAGTTGATGGCCACCGTCTTGTCCATCGTCAGGACGAAGGCCAGGGCGCCCACCTTCACCAGCAGCGAGACCAGCTTGGAGACGCGGGTCTCCTCCTTGGGCGTGGCGTCCGGCTTGATGAAGTCCTTGTAGATGTTGCGGGTGAACAGGTTCGCGGCCGCGATGGACATGATCGCCGCCGGGACCAGCGCGCCGATGCCGATCGCGGCGAAGGCCACGCCCGCGAACCAGTCCGGGAACATGTCCTCGAACAGCTGCGGGATGGCCAGCTGCCCGTTGGTGACCTTGACCCCGGCCGCGATCGCCATGAAGCCCAGCAGGGCCAGCAGGCCGAGCATGAGGGAGTACAGCGGCAGGATCGTGGTGTTGCGGCGGATCACCTCACGGCTCTTCGAGGACAGCGTCGCGGTGATCGAGTGCGGGTACATGAAGAGCGCCAGCGCGGAGCCCAGGGCCAGCGTGGCGTACGTCCACTGACCCGCCTCGGCCGGCACCAGCGCGCCGCGCGGCTTGTCCGTCGCCGGGTTGACCTGCGCGAACGCGTCACCCGCCTGGGCGAAGACGTCGTCGAACCCGCCCAGCTTGATCGGGATGTAGATGATCGCCACCGCGATCACGATGTAGATCAGCGTGTCCTTCACGAACGCGATCAGGGCGGGGGCGCGCAGCCCCGACGAGTACGTGTACGCGGCCAGCACGCCGAAGGCGAGCAGCAGCGGCAGGTCCTTGACGAACCAGTTGGTGTTCTCGCCGCCGCCGACGCCCATCACGTCCAGCACGGCCTGGATGCCGACGAGCTGGAGCGCGATGTACGGCATGGTCGCGAGGATGCCGGTGAGGGCCACGGCCAGCGACAGGCCCTTGGACCCGAACCGGCCGCGCACGAAGTCCGAGGTGGTGACGTACCCGTGCTTGTGCGAGACCGACCACAGGCGCGGCAGGAAGGTGAAGATCAGCGGGTAGACCAGGATCGTGTACGGGACGGCGAAGAAGCCGGACGCGCCGGCCGCGTAGATCGCCGCCGGGACCGCCACGAACGTGTAGGCCGTGTACAGGTCGCCGCCCAGCAGGAACCAGGTGATCCAGGTGCCGAACGACCGGCCGCCCAGACCCCATTCGTCGAGGCTGTGCTCGTTCTCGGCCCTGCGCCAGCGGGCCGCGAGGAAGCCCATGACGGTCACGGCCAGGAAGAAGAGGACGAAGACGGCGAGCGCGACGCCGTTCACACCGTCGTTCACCGGGACGCACCCCCGCCCGAGGCCCTGCGGGCGCGCTGGTCACGCCGCCACAGCTGGTACGCGATCACCGTGAGCGCGGTGGAGACCAGCACCCAGGCCATCTGGTACCAGTAGAAGAAGGGGACGCCGATCAAGGTCGGCTCCACCTTCGCGTACGAGCCGACCCACAGCATCGCCACGAAGGGCGCGAACAGGCAGAGGGCGATGACGACGCGCACGGGCGTCACCACCGGACCTCTTGAGACTTCTGATGCTTCCGACATCGGGCGGCTCCATCCCCTCGTTGATCGCGCGGGCAACGCACGCGAAATGTAGGGGACGAATAAACGTCGACGGAAGACCTCGTCCGGATACCGGGCCCTTCGGTCCTGCCCGCTCCGCCCGCGCCGGGGCGGGCCGCCTACTCCTGCGGGCGCTTCAGCCGGGCCACGAACTTGTACCGGTCCCCCCGGTAGACGGACCGCACCCACTCCACCGGCTTGCCCTCCTTGTCCAGGGAGTGCCGGGACAGCATCAGCATCGGCAGGCCCACGTCGGTGCCGAGCAGACCCGCCTCGCGCGGGGTGGCCAGCGAGGTCTCGATGGTCTCCTCGGCCTCGGCGAGGTGGACGTCGTAGACCTCGGCGAGGGCGGTGTAGAGGGAGGTGTACTTCACCAGCGACCTGCGCAGGGCGGGGAAGCGCTTGGCCGACAGATGCGTCGTCTCGATCGCCATGGGCTCGCCGTTGGCCATGCGCAGCCGCTCGATGCGCAGCACGCGTCCGCCGGCGGTGATGTCGAGGAGCCCGGCCAGCCGGTCGTCGGCCGTGATGTAGCCGATGTCCAGGAGCTGGGAGGTGGGTTCGAGGCCCTGGGCGCGCATGTCCTCGGTGTACGAGGTGAGTTGCAGCGCCTGGGAGACCTTCGGCTTGGCGACGAACGTGCCCTTGCCCTGGATGCGCTCCAGCCGGCCCTCGACCACCAGCTCCTGAAGGGCCTGGCGCACGGTCGTGCGCGAGGTGTCGAACTCGGCCGCGAGGGTCCGCTCGGGCGGCACCGGGGTGCCGGGCGACTGGGTCTCCGTCATGTCGAGCAGGTGCTTCTTCAGGCGGTAGTACTTGGGCACGCGCGCGGTACGGACGGTAGCCCCACCCTCGTTCTCCGCACTGCTGACGTCGGTACTCATGGCCTGCCTTCCCGGCTCCGGGTGCCGAACGGCCGACATCCCATCGGCCGCGGCTCACATCGTGGCACGGGTTCGTGGGCGGGGTGACCGGTGCGGGTGACCTCGCACGCTCCGTGATCCCCTCTGTATACCCGCGGGACCCGTCTTGGTCTAGTCCAGCACGCCGCCGGGGGGCGGTGGTTCGTTCCGCGCGGGGCCTCCGGCAGGCGCCCCAGAAATTGAAAAGTCCCTGCATATCGCGGTCGCGTAACGGACGACTCCACGCCCGTGAAGCACCCTTGACAGCCCTATTGGTCTGAGCCAAGCTCCCCCGTACTGGTCTACACCATTGGTCCAGGTCCTGGCCCCACGGACGGTACGCGTTGACGCTCGACCGCGGCGGGGAGGCAGGGGGGTTTGTGGCATCCCTGAGGAGGATGGCGTGAAGCGCAAGCTGATAGCCGCGATCGGTATCGCGGGCATGATGGTCTCCATCGCGGCGTGCGGGGACAGTGACAACGGGGGCTCGGACAAGGGCACCGAGGCCAAGGAACTGACGGTCTGGCTCACCGTCGACGCCCAGAACAACTGGCCCGAACTGGTGAAGGCCGCCGACGCGGCGGTGCAGAAGGAGCACCCCGGCCTCGAGATCAACCACGAGTACTACGGCTGGCCGGACAAGAACGCCAAGCTCGACGCGGTCCTCGCCACCGACAAGGCCCCCGACGTCGTCGAGATGGGCAACACCGAGATGCTCGGCTACATGGTCAAGGGCGCCTTCGCCCCCCTCGACGCCTCGCGGTTCGACAACTCCTCCGCCTGGCTGGACGGCCTCAAGGCCTCGGTGACCTACGAGGACAAGACCTACGGCGTCCCGTACTACGCCGGCGGCCGTGTCGGCAACTGGCGCAAGGACCTCTTCGCCGCCGCGGGCGTGAAGACCGCCCCGACCACGTACGCCGAGCTGACGGCCGCCCTGGACAAGGTCCAGGAGAAGGAGGGCGACACCTTCAGCGCCTGGTACCAGCCCACCCGCGACTGGTACGCGGCCATGTCCTTCGTCTACGACGCCGGCGGCTCCATCGCGGTCGAGTCGGGCGGCGAGTGGAAGGCCAACCTCTCCTCGCCGGAGTCCGTCAAGGGCCTCAACGAGTTCAAGAAGATCGTCGACGCCTACATGCACGGCGACAAGACCAAGGACGAGTCCGACCGCTACATCGTCTACGGCCAGGGCAAGTCCGCCATGATCTTCGGCGCCGCCTGGGAGGGCGCGACCGCCGAGGCCCCGGAGAACGACAAGACCGGCAAGCTCAAGGGCAACCTGGAGAACTTCGTCGTGCCCGGCCCCTCCGGCAAGAACCTCCCGGTCTTCCTGGGCGGCTCCGACCTCGCCGTGCCGGTGAAGTCGGACGCGCAGGACCTCGCCGCCGAGTGGATCAACGCCTTCACCGGCCCCTCCGGCCAGAAGGGCCTGATGGCCAAGGGCAACCTGCCCAACAACAAGACCGACCTCGCGACCCTGAAGAGCGACCCCGAGACGGTCGTGCCGGCCACCGCCGCCGAGTCCAACTGGTTCGTCCCGATGGCCCCGGGCTGGGGCCAGGTCGAGAAGGCCCAGGTGCTGCAGACCATGCTCCAGAACATCGGTACCGGCAAGAAGACGGTCGAGGAGGCCGCGAAGGAGGCGGACGCCGCGATCGACAAGGTCATCAACACCAAGTGACCTGAGAGCAGGGCCCGGCCCCCGGGGGCCGGGGGCCGGGGGCCGGGGCCCTGCTTCCCGTACGACCGAGGGACCGCTGAGGAGCGCGCGGATGAGTGCCGCAGACACGACCACTGCCGAAGTGCCGCCCATGCGGCCGTCACCGCTCCCGGGCGCGGGAGCGAAGTCCCCGCACCGACCACCCCGCGGGCGGGCCCCGGGCGGGACCCCGGTCCCCTGGCTGCTGCTCGCCCCCTGTCTGCTGGTCCTGCTGCTGGTGATGGGCTATCCGCTGGTCCGCCTGGTCACCCTGTCCTTCCAGAAGTTCGGGCAGTCCCAGCTGTGGGGCTTCCAGCCGGCCGAGTCGGTCGGCTTCGACAACTTCACCGCCGTGCTGGGCGACGGCGAGTTCTGGGCGGTCGTCCTGCGCACGATCGTCTTCGCGGCCGGCTGCGTGATCTTCACGATGGTCGCCGGCATGCTGATCGCGCTGCTGCTCCAGCGGGTCTCCGGCTGGGTCAGGACGCTGGTCAACATCGCCCTGGTGGCGAGCTGGGGCATGCCGATCATCGTCGCCACGACCGTCTTCAAGTGGCTCTTCGACGCCGACTACGGCATCCTCAACGCGGTCCTGAGCAAGCTGCCCGGTGTCGAGCTGATCGGCCACAACTGGTTCGCGAGCGGACCGCAGGGCCTCGCCGTGATCATGCTCCTGGTGGTCTGGGGAGCCGTCCCGTTCGTCGTCATCACCCTCAGCGCCGGCCTCACCCAGGTCCCCAAGGAGCTGGAGGAGGCCGCCCGCCTCGACGGCGCGGGCAGCTGGGGCGTCTTCCGGTACGTCACCCTGCCCGTCCTCAAGCCGATCGTCGTGATGCTCACGACCCTGTCGGTCATCTGGGACATGGGCGTCTTCCCGCAGGTCTTCGTGATGCGCAACGGCCATCCCGAGGCCGAGTTCCAGCTTCTGACGACGTACTCCTACGACCGCGCCTTCGTCGTCAACGACTACGCCCAGGGCTCGGCGATCGCCCTGATCACCGTACTGCTGCTGCTCGGCGTGGTCGCCGTCTACATGCGCCAGATGCTGAAGATCGGAGAGGTCGAATGAGCACGGTTTCCGCTCCGGGGCGGTCGAAGCTCGGCTGGAACCTCCTCGGTCTCCTCGTCTTCGTCACCGCCGGCTTCCCCGTCTACTGGATGCTCAACACCGCGTTCAAACCGGCGAAGGACGCCATCGACCCGGACCCGAGCCTGCTGCCCACGGGCCTCACCCTGGCCAACTTCGGCCGGGCGCTGGACATCGCCGACTTCTGGGGACCGGTCGCCCGCAGCCTGGTCGTCTCCCTGACGGTCGTCGCGATCGGCGTCGCCGTCGGCATGCTGGCCGCCCTCGCCATCTCCCGGTTCGCCTTCCGCGGCCGCAAGATCGTGATCGTCGGCATCCTGGCCGTCCAGATGGTCCCGCTCGTCGCCATGATCATCCCGGTCTTCCTGCTCCTGAACGACCTGGGCCAGTACGACCGGCTGACCGGCCTGATCATCACCTACCTGACCTTCATCCTCCCCTTCACGGTGTGGACGCTGCGCGGCTTCATCGTCAACATCCCCAAGGAGCTGGAGGAGGCCGCGATGGTCGACGGCTGCTCCCGCACCGGCGCCTTCCTCCGCGTCGTCTTCCCGCTGCTGGCCCCGGGCATGGTCGCCACCTCGGTCTACGGCTTCATCCAGGCCTGGAACGAGTACCTCTACGCCCTGATGCTGCTCAGCCAGAAGAACCAGACCGCGACCGTCTGGCTCGGCAACTTCACCACCAAGCACGGCACCGAGTACGCCCCGATGATGGCCGGCGCCACCATGATGGCCGTACCGATCGTCGTCCTCTTCCTCCTCGTCCAGCGCAAGATGGCCGCGGGTCTGACCGCGGGCGCCGTGAAGGGATAACGCCCCGATGACGACACTCGCCAGCGGCACCGACACTCTGACGCGCGACGCCCTGACGGTCCTCCAGCCCGGTTTCCCCGGCACCACCGCCCCCGACTGGCTGCTGCGCCGCCTGGGTGAGGGCCTCGCCTCCGTCGGCCTGTTCGGCCGAAACATCGCCTCCCCCGAACAACTCGCCTCACTGACCGCCCAGTTGCGCGCGGAACGCGACGACGTACTCGTCGCCATCGACGAGGAGGGCGGCGACGTCACCCGCCTGGAGGTGCGCACCGGCTCCAGCTTCCCCGGCAACCACGCGCTGGGCGCGGTGGACGACGTGGAGCTGACCCGGCAGGTCGCCCACGAACTCGGCCGGCGACTCGCCGCCTGCGGGGTCAACTTCAACTGGGCCCCCTCGGCCGACGTGAACTCCGACCCCGGCAACCCCGTGATCGGCGTCCGCTCCTTCGGCGCCGACCCCGCCCTGGTGGCCCGGCACACCGCCGCCTACGTCACCGGCCTGCAGACGGCGGGCGTCGCCGCCTGCACCAAGCACTTCCCGGGCCATGGCGACACCGCCGTCGACTCCCACTACGCCCTGCCCCGCGTCGACGCCGGCCCCGAGCTGCTGGCCGCGCGCGAGCTGGCCCCCTTCCGCGCCGCGATCGCCGCCGGCACCCGCGCGGTGATGAGCGCCCACATCCTCGTCCCCGCCCTGGACCCCGACCGGCCGGCGACGCTGTCCCGCCCCGTCCTGACCGACCTCCTGCGCGGCGACCTCGGCTACGACGGCCTGATCGTCACCGACGGCATGGAGATGCGGGCCGTCGCCGCCACCTACGGCATCGAACGCGGCAGCGTCCTCGCCGTCGCCGCCGGCGCGGACGCCATCTGCGTGGGCGGCGGCCTCGCCGACGACGAGACGGTACGCCGCCTGCGCGACGCGCTCGTCACGGCCGTCCGCACGGGCGAACTGCCCGAGGAGCGCCTGGCGGACGCGGCACGGCGGGTACGGGCGCTGGCCCGCTGGTCGGCCTCCACCGCCGTGTCCGCCGACGGGGGCGCGCCGCGCGCCGACGTGGGTCTGGCCGCCGCCCGCCGCGCCCTGCGCCTCACCGGCGCGGACCGCTTCACACCGCTCACCGACGCCCCGTACGTCGCCGCCCTCACGCCCGTCGCCAACATCGCCGTCGGCGACGAGACACCGTGGGGCGTGGCCGCCGAGCTCGCCCGTCTCCTGCCGGGCACCGCGACGGGCAGCTTCACCGGCGAGCACGCGGGGCGCGCGGCGCTGGCCGCGGCGGGGGAGCGGCGCATCGTGGCCGTGGTCCGCGACGAACACCGCCACCCGTGGATGGCGGCGGCCCTGGACACGCTCCTCGCCGCCCGCCCCGACACGCTCGTCGTCGAGATGGGCGTCCCCCAGGCCGCTCCCCGCGGCGCCCTCCACCTCGCCACCCACGGCGCGGCCCGCGTCTGCGGCCGGGCGGCGGCGGAGGTCATCGCGGGCGGCCGGTGACCCGCCGGTCCGCCGCACGCCGAAGGCGCCGGCCCCCTTCCGGGACCGGCGCCTTCGGCGTGCGTGACGACAGGGCCTGGCTAGATGCCCTGCCACCGCGGCTTGTTCGCGTACGTGTGCCGGAAGTACTCGGCGAGCTTCAGCTTGGACGCGGCGGCCTCGTCCACGACGACCGTGGCGTGCGGGTGCAGCTGGAGCGCGGAGGCGGGGCAGACCGCGGCGACCGGCCCTTCGACGGTCGCCGCGACCGCGTCCGCCTTGCCCTCGCCCGTCGCGAGCAGCACCAGGTGCCGCGCCTCCAGGATGGTGCCGATGCCCTGTGTGATGACGTGGTGCGGGACCTGCTCGATGTCACCGTCGAAGAACCGGGCGTTGTCGACGCGGGTCTGCTCGGTCAGCGTCTTGATCCGCGTCCGCGAGGCGAGCGAGGAGCACGGCTCGTTGAACCCGATGTGCCCGTCGGTGCCGATGCCGAGCAGTTGCAGATCGACCCCGCCGGCCTCGGCCAGCGCCCGGTCGTACGCCTCGCACGCCGACGGCACGTCCTCGGCCGTGCCGTCGGGGCCGAGGAACGCGTCCATGCCGATGCCGAGCGGCTCCAGCACCTCCCGCCGCAGCACGGAGCGGTAGGACTCCGGATGGTCGGCGGGCAGCCCCGCGTACTCGTCGAGCTGGGCGATCCGCGCCCGTGAGGTGTCCACGGCACCGGAGCGCACCCTGGTCGCGAGCGCCTGGTAGATCGGCAGCGGGGTGGACCCGGTGGCCACGCCGAGCAGGGCGTCGGGCTTGCGTCGCAGGAGCTGGGCCATGGCCTCGGCGATGAGTTCGCCGCCCGACCTGGCGTCCGGAACGATGACAACTTCCACGCTGGGCCTGCCGTTCTGGAGAGAGAGCTGAGGGCTGGAAGGAGGGTGTGGGGAGGGGCTCGACACGGGCGACTGGAAGGCTAATGTGGTTTAGACCAATCTAGCAGAGGGGGGTCCCGCGGGCACGGCGCACGACGGCGGCCGGCCGGTGCGCGGGACCGTCCGGCGCACGCCCCGGCGCCGACGCGACGGCGCGAGCGGGAGGAACGCGACGCGTTCGCGGAAATTGCCCCGTCCAACGGCCCCGCGGAGCAACCCGCACAGGCTAGGCTGCGGGGTGGACGCCAGGGCGTCCGACCAGTCACCCGGAGCCGGGCCGCCGGTACGCGGACCGATTCCGGCGCACCACCTCCGGCGCATGGACACAGGCAAGTGGTCCAGTCCACAATCGTGTGGACGTCGTGCGAAGGAGCACCACCGCACTTCCGCCTTCCCCGCACAGGAGGGCGGACCGAGGATCCGGAGCTCTCTGCCCTGACTGCCCCGGCTCCTCACCTTTCGGCCGACCGGGACCGCACACCCCACGGCCGGGATTGCTCCGGGCTGCGGTGCCGGGAGGGTTGAGGGTCCCTCTCAGGCGCCGCGGCCCGCGGGTGTTTTTCGGCCAGGTCCGGCGACCCGGGTACGCTCGCAGACGTGCCCTCCATGAACGAACTCGTACGCCAGCACACCGCACTCGGCGACTCCGACCTCGAGTGGCTCCACCTGCTGGTCTCGGAGTGGCAGCTGCTCTCCGACCTCTCCTTCGCCGACCTGGTCCTGTGGGTCCCCACCCGCGACGGCACCCGCTACGTCTCCGTCGCCCAGATGCGCCCCAACACCGGGCCCACCTCCTACCAGGACGACATGGTCGGCCACCTCGTGCCCCGAGGCCGCCGCCCCCTGCTGGACGCCGCCCTGGACGAGGGCCGGATCGTGCGCGAGGGCGACCCGGAGTGGCGCGAGGAGGTTCCCGTCCGGGTCGAGTCCATCCCCGTCCGGCGGGAGGGCCGTGTCCTGGGCGTCATCGCCCGCAACACCAACCTGCTCACCGTGCGCACCCCGAGCCGTCTGGAGCTGACCTACCTCCAGAGCGCCTCCGACCTCGCGCAGATGATCGCGGCCGGCTCCTTCCCCTTCCCCGACCAGCAGATGGACATGGACGCGGCCCCCCGGGTCGGCGACGGCCTGATCCGCCTCGACGCTGACGGCATCGTCCAGTACGCCTCCCCGAACGCGCTGTCCGCCTACCACCGCATGGGCCTCGCCTCCGACCTGGTCGGCCAGCACCTCGGCCAGATCACCGCCGAACTCGCCCCGACCCGGGGCCCGGTCGACGAGGCGCTCGCCAAGGTCGCCAGCGGCTGGGCGCCCCGCGAGTTCGAGATCGAGGCCCACGACGGGGTCATCCAGTTCCGCGCGATCCCGCTCAAGCCCAAGGGCGCCCGCATCGGCTCCCTCGTCCTGCTCCGGGACGTCACCGAACTGCGACGCCGCGAGCGAGAGTTGATCACCAAGGACGCCACCATCCGGGAGATCCACCACCGGGTGAAGAACAACCTCCAGACGGTGGCGGCCCTGCTGCGCCTCCAGGCCCGGCGCATCGAGTCCGAGCGCGGCCGGGAGGCCCTGGAGGAGGCAGTGCGCCGGGTCGGCTCGATCGCCATCGTGCACGAGACGCTGTCCCAGAACCTGGACGAGCGGGTGGAGTTCGACGAGATCGCCGACCGCGTCCTCGCCATGGTGGCCGAGATCTCCCCGGGCAAGGTCACCGGCCGCCGCAGCGGACGCTTCGGCATCCTGGACGCGGAGGTCGCCACCCCGCTCTCCATGGTCCTCACCGAGATCCTCCAGAACGCCCTGGAGCACGGCTTCCGCGAGGGCGACACCGGCACCGTCGAGGTGTCCGCCGTCCGGGGCGGCTCCACCAAGGAGGCGCGGCTGCTGGTCACCGTCCAGGACGACGGCGTCGGCCTGCCCGCCGGCTTCGACCCGCACACCTCCGGCAACCTCGGCCTGCAGATCGTACGGACGCTGGTCGAAGGGGAGTTGGGTGGCACCTTCGACATGGTCCCGGCCCCGGAGCGCGGCACACAGGTCATCCTGGACATCCCGGTGCAGGCGCAGAAGTAGGGCCCCGCACACAGCACGAAGCCCCGGACCCCGGTACACAGCACGAAGCCCCGGACCGTTCCAGGTCCGGGGCTCGAATGCTCGTTGCCAGCGATTGCTGCGCATCGGGGGTACTGCGCGCTGCGGCTCGGGGGCGGGAGTTGCGTACTCGCTGTACGCGCCGCCAAGCTCAGGCTGTGTGCGGGGCGGGTGTTGTCAGGCGGAGGCCTGACGGGCCCGGTTGCGGGCGGCGCGGCGCTTCATCGCGCGGCGCTCGTCCTCGCTGAGACCACCCCAGACGCCGGAGTCCTGGCCGGACTCGAGCGCCCACTGCAGACACTGCTCGATAACGGGGCAGCGACGGCAGACGGCCTTGGCTTCCTCGATCTGCAGCAGCGCAGGACCGGTGTTGCCGATGGGGAAGAAGAGCTCGGGGTCTTCCTCGCGGCAAACGGCGTTGTGACGCCAGTCCATGGCTGCTACCTCTCCTTGGTATTACGTGCAAGTTGCTTGTGAATGTGAACGCTTTCACGAATCCCTCAACAAGTGAAGGGCCACCAGCCAGGTTCCCTGGCGTGGTCCTGTGGATTGAAGAGGGGTTCTGGTGATCAGTGGAGGCTGGTGTTGCGGGCCGTCCCGATCGCCACGTAGAGACTCGCAAACCTCAGCGGCGGATACAACCCCTTCCGGAAAGTTTTTTTTGATTCCTCGGTGTCGACTAGGTCACAGCCGTACTTCCATGGGGTGGATCCTGGCCTAAACGTTCGAGTGAAAGGACTTCAGCCCTTTCTGCTCACACAATCACACGCAGTGCACGGCGTACGCCTGTGAACGTCACGCTGGTGCGGAGCCCCAGGTGGTCACCGTCCATCTGGAGAGGCAGCGGCACCTTCGAATGCAAGGTGAACTGGTCCAGGTCGTGCAGGGACACGGCGTGCTTGCCATAGGGGCCCCGCTCGGGGGACGAAGTGAGCAACTGGGTCCCATATCGGACAACCGCGGCGGTGGACAGGCGGCTGAGACCGAATACGTCGAGCCCGGTATCGAACGAAGCCTTAGGTGACGCGTACACCGGGCGATTGCCCAGATAGGTCCACGGAGCCGTGTTGCAGACGATGGACAGCACCAAATCGGTCACCGGCTCGGCGCCCGCACGCTCCAGGGTGATCGAGCCGTGCCGCCGCTGCGGTTCGCCCAGGAGCTGGCGCACGGCCTGGCGGACGTAGAGAGCGTGTGTGGATTTCCTGCCGCGTTCGCGGTGCTGCTCGACCCGGCCCACCACACCCGCGTCGAAGCCGAGCCCGGCGTTGAAGGTGAACCAGCGGGCCGGCACCGCCTCGTCCTCCGTGCCGGGCGTGCCCGAGGTCAGCCCCAGCCCGACCGTGCGCTCCCGGCCCTCGCGCAGCGCGTCCAGCAGGGCACCGGTCGACTCCACGGGATCGTTGGGCAGACCGAGGGCGCGGGCGAAGACGTTGGTGGAGCCGCCGGGGACGACGGCGAGGCCGGGCAGGCGCTCGGGGTCGGGCCCGGCGTGCAGCAGGCCGTTGACCACCTCGTTGATCGTGCCGTCGCCGCCCAGGGCGACGACCATGTCTATGTCCTCGCTCTGCGCCGCCTGCCGGCCCAGATCGCGCGCGTGCCCCCGGTACTCGGTGGTGACCGCCTCGAGCTTCATCTCGCTCGCGAGCGCGTGGATGAGGACGTCACGCGTCCGTGCACTCGTAGTGGTGGCTGCCGGGTTGACCACGAGAAGTGCACGCATGGAGGGCAGCGTACCTACTGGGTGGTACCCGGGCCCAGGCCGTTCGGAGATCGGGCGGGAGAGCCGCCGTGAGCCTCGACACGGACTGGTCCCGGCCCTGTGCGGGTACCCGCGGGCGTGCCGGGCGTGAGGGCTACCCTTCAGGAGTGAGCAGTGAGCAGCCCCCCGCCGCCCCCGAAACCGCAGGCCCCCGCCCGCGCCGTCTGACGTACGCCGCCGGGCTCGCCGCCCTGGAGGGGCTGGCGCTGCTCGTCGGCGGCGTGTGGGTGCTCGTCCTCGGGATCACCGGGGACCCGGACGACCGGCAGCAGGCCGTCACCGGCGGGGTGACGCTGATGGTGCTCGCGCTGCTGCCGCTGCTCGCCGCCCGCGGGCTGCTGGGCCGCCGCGGCTGGAGCCGGGGTCCGGCCGTCATCACGCAGATCATCGCGCTGCCCGTCGCCTACAACCTGCTCCAGGCCGACAGCATGGCGATCCCGGCCGGGATCGCGCTCGCGTTCGTGGCGGTCGCGGCGCTGGTGCTGCTGGTCAACGGCGAGACGACCCGGGCCCTCGGGATCCGGGGGCCCGGCGGCGCGCGGAACGCGGAGCACGCGGAGAACGGGGCGAGCGCGGAGAACGGGGCGAGCGCGCGGAACGCGCGGAACCACGCGCGGAACCAGGACGACGGCCGTAAGCCGGGGAACGCCCGCAAGCGCAAGTAGGCCGGGCCCTACTCCTCCACGAGCAGCTTCTCCCGCAGCTGAGCCAGTGTCCGCGCCAGCAGGCGCGAGACGTGCATCTGGGAGATGCCCACCTCCTGCGCGATCTGCGACTGGGTCATGTTGCCGAAGAAGCGCAGCAGCAGGATCCGCTTCTCGCGGGGCGGAAGGTCCTCCAGCAGAGGCTTGAGCGACTCGCGGTACTCGACGCCCTCCAGCGCCTCGTCCTCCGCGCCCAGCGTGTCCGCCACGGCCGGGGACTCGTCGTCGGTGTCGGGGACGTCGAGGGACAGCGTGGAGTACGCGTTGGCGGACTCCAGGCCCTCCAGGACCTCCTCCTCCGAGATCGCCAGCTTCTCGGCGAGCTCATGGACGGTGGGGGAGCGGCCGTGCAGCTGGGACAGCTCGGCCGTCGCCGTCGTCAGCGCGAGCCGCAGCTCCTGGAGTCTGCGCGGCACCCGCACCGCCCAGCCCTTGTCGCGGAAGTGCCGTTTGATCTCGCCGACGACCGTCGGGGTCGCGTACGTGGAGAACTCCACTCCGCGGTCCGGGTCGAAGCGGTCGACCGACTTGATCAGCCCGATGGTGGCGACCTGGGTGAGGTCGTCCAGCGGCTCACCGCGGTTGCGGAAGCGGCGCGCGAGGTGCTCGACGAGCGGCAGGTGCATGCGGACCAGCTGGTTGCGCAGCTCCGCGTACTCCGGGCTGCCCTCCGTCAGGGAGCGCAGCTCGAGGAACATCGCCCGCGCCCCGCTGCGGTCCTGCGGCTCGCGAACCTGCGGCTCGCGAACCTGCGGTGCGCGGTCCAGGGGCGCGTGCCGCGTGCCCGGCACGCCCTGATCGTCGTCTCGCTCGTGCTCGCTCATCGTCCCGCCCGTCGCCCTCTGTCGAGCCCTCGCCTCCGCCCGGCCGGGGGTCGCCCCGATCCGCCTCTCCCGAGGTGAGCCCTGCACGGCACCGTCCGGGAAGCCGGCCTGCGCGGAGGACGCGTCGTCCTCCGGGTGCGGCCGGGCCTGCTCGGGAATGCCGTCGACACCGTCCGTCGTGCGTCGGGAACCGCCCGGCGAGACCGGATTCCCGGCGCTCCCGGCCGGCAGCTCCCGTGTGCCGCGCTCTTCGTCCCGCACCGGACCGTCCCCGTTCCTCACGCCGGCCCGGGTCCCGCGCCGCGCTGTTTGTAGAGGCTGATCGAAACGGTTTTGTCCTCGTCCACGGCGGAGGAGACCTTGCCGGCCAGGGCGGACAGCACGGTCCAGGCGAAGGTGTCGCGCGAGGGCGCGTGGCCGTCGGTGGTCGGCGCCGAGACGGTGACCTCCAGCGAGTCGTCGACCAGGCGGAAGACGCAGCTGAGCACCGAGCCGGGCACGGCCTGCTGGAGCAGGATCGCGCATGCCTCGTCCACCGCGATGCGCAGGTCCTCGATCTCGTCCAGGGTGAAGTCCAAACGGGCCGCGAGGCCGGCCGTGGCCGTCCGCAGCACCGACAGGTAGGCACCCGCAGCCGGCAGCCGGACTTCCACGAAGTCCTGGGTCGCGGGCTCGCCTGCGATCTGGGACACCCTCACCTCCAAGGTGGTACAAGTCTTCGGGGGCCGAGGGTCGCCCCCCGGGGTAACGCGTGTGTGGTGCAGCGGTGACGCTACCGCGCCCTCAAGTGTCCTGTCCCAGGACCCCAACCCCCTGGCGTCACTCACAGTAAAGCTGTGAACACGCTCCGTGTCTAGGGGGTCTGCGGACCCAAAAGGGAAGAGGGCGCGCCGGGTTGACGTACCCAGGCGCCTGATGCCCGAACCGTACCCGCCGGACGGCCGGACCGTCCCCGGGCGCCCGGCTCAGACAAGGACGTGGTCGACGAAACACCAGCGCCAGTCCTCACCCGGTTCGAAGGTCCGCATGACCGGATGGCCGGAGTCCTTGTGATGGCCCGTGGCGTGGCGGCCCGGCGAGGAGTCGCAGCAGCCCACATGGCCGCACGTCAGACACAGCCGCAACTGCACCGGGTGGGTGCCGTCCCGCAGGCACTCCGGACAGGTCTCGCTGATCGGAACCGGATCGGGGTGCGGCAGCGCGTCGGCGTGCGTGCACTGTTTCATGATTGCCAGGTTACGACGGGCGTGCGGACGCCCGCGCGGAAAAACGAGGGTGGGCGGGACATGGACGTGATGCCACTGCTGTTGCTGGTGGCGGGCAGTACGGCGATCGCCGCGGCGGCCCGGCGCACCCCGGTGCCCGCCCCGCTGCTCCTGGTCGGCGTCGGCCTGGCCGTGTCGTACGTCCCGGGAGTCCCCGACTACGCCCTCGACCCCGAGGTCGTCCTCCCCCTCCTGCTGCCGCCGCTGCTGTACACCTCGGCGACCGACAGCTCCTACCTCGACCTGCGCGCGCAGGCGCGGCCCGTGGCGCTGCTGTCGGTCGGGTACGTGCTCTTCGCGACGGTCGTCGTCGGCTGGGCCGCCCACCTGCTCGTGCCCGGGCTGCCGCTGACCGCGGCACTGGTGCTGGGCGCGGTGGTGGCGCCGCCGGACGCGGTCGCGGCGACGGCGGTGGCGCGCCGGCTGGGCCTGCCGTCCAGGATCACCACCATCCTCCAGGGCGAGTCCCTGCTGAACGACGCCACCGCGATCACCGCCTACAAGGTGGCCCTCGCCGTCGTCGTCGGCGAGGGCGTGTCCTGGGCCGGCGGCATCGAGGAGTTCCTGGTGGCGGCGGTCGGCGGCACCGCCGTCGGCCTGATCCTGATGGCCCCGCTGCACTGGCTGCGCACCCGCCTGAAGGAACCGCTCCTGCAGAACACCCTGTCCCTCCTCATCCCGTTCGTCGCCTACGCGGCCGCCGAGCAGTTCCACGCCTCCGGCGTCATCGCCGTGGTCGTCGTCGCCCTCTACCTCGGCCACCGCGCGTGGGAGGTCGACTTCGCCACCCGCCTCCAGGAGGAGGCCGTGTGGAAGATGGTCGCCTTCATCCTGGAGTCGGCGGTCTTCGCCCTGATCGGCCTGCAACTCCCGGTCGTCCTGCGGGGCCTGGGTGCCTACGAGGGCATGGCCGCCGCCTGGTACGCGGTCGCCCTCTTCCTGGTGGTCGTCGCGTGCCGCTTCCTGTGGGTGTATCCGGCGACCTTCCTGCCGCGGCTGCTGTCGGCGCGCATCCGCGCGCGCGAGGAGAACCCGACCTGGCGCGGGCCGATCGTCATCGCCTGGGCCGGCATGCGGGGCGTGGTGTCCCTCGCCATCGCCTTCTCCGTCCCGCTCACCGTCGACCACGGCGAGCAGCCCTTCCCGCACCGCGACCTCATCCTCTTCCTGACCTTCACCACGGTCATCGGCACCCTGGTCGTGCAGGGCCTGACCCTGCCCCCGCTGATCCGGCTGCTGAAGTTCCCCGACCGCGACCCGCAGGCCGCGACGCTCGCCGAGGCCAACGCCCAGGCGCAGGCCTCCCGGATCGCCGAGGAACGCCTGGACACCCTCCTCGCCGACGAGCGCAACGCCCTGCCCCCGCCCCTCGCCGACCGCCTGCGCACCGTCCTGGAACGCCGCCGCAACGCCGTCTGGGAGCGCCTCGGCCAGGTCAACGCGGTCACCGGCGAGACCGTCGACGACACCTACCGCCGCCTGGCCCGCGAGATGATCAGCGCCGAACGCGAGGTCTTCGTCCGCCTCCGCGACGGCCGCTACATCGACGACGAGATGCTCCGCGCGCTGCTGCGCCGGCTGGACCTGGAGGAGGCGGCGGCCCACCGGGAGGCACAGTAGCCGCCGGCCGCGACGGTCAGCCGCCGAACGGCGCCCCCGTCACCACGGCCACGAGCCGGGTGCCCCGCGCGAAGGCGCCCTCCTCGGCGAGGACGACAAGTGCGTAGAGCAACTTGGCGACATAGAGACGTTCGACCGGCAGGCCGTGGCGGCTGCCGAAGTCCTCGGCGAAGGCGTCGAGGGCGGGGCCGGTGCGGGCGTAGCCGCCGAAGTGGAAGCGGTCGTCCAGGCGCCAGTCGCCCCGGGGGCCGCCGAAGGCCGCCGTCTGCAGCGCCCGGACCTCGTCGCCGAGGAAACCGCCCCGGAGCACCGGCACGCCCAGGGCGCGCGTGCCGGGGGCGAGGCCGGCGGCCAGGCCCGCGAGGGTGCCGCCCGTGCCGCACGCGACGGCGACGACGTCGGCGTGGCCCGTGAGCTCCTCGCCCAGCGCCCGGCAGCCGCGGACCGCCGCCGCGTTGCTGCCGCCCTCGGGGACGACGTACGCGTCCTCGGCGCCGGCCGCGCGCAGGACGGCGGCGAGGGTGTCGGGGTCGGTCTTGCGGCGGTAGGCCGAGCGGTCCACGAAGTGCAGCCGCATGCCGTCGGCCGCGCAGCGGGCGAGGGAGGGGTTCAGCGGCCGGTCCGCGAGCTCGTCACCGCGTACGACGCCGACGGTGGGCAGGCCCAGCAGCCGGCCGGCGGCGGCCGTGGCCCGCAGGTGGTTGGAGTAGGCGCCGCCGAAGGTGACGACCGTCCGGCCCGCCGCCGCCTCCAGGTTGGGCGCGAGCTTGCGCCACTTGTTGCCGACCAGCTCCGGGTGGATCAGATCGTCCCGCTTGAGCAGCAGCCGTACGCCGTGCCGGGCGAACCGGTCGTCGGACACCTCGTGCAGAGGGGAGGGAAGCCGGGGGCGCAGGGCGGCGGCGGGGTCGGTCACCCGGCCATTGTCGAACACCGTTCGGTGCGCGAAGAACGCGCTGTGCCCAGTCGTCGTTGATCCATTCCCGCTCTTTCGTGTAATAGCACGAGCGCTCTGAGCGATGGAAGGGTTGCCCCCGAAACGAATGCACCGGCGCAGTTCGGCGCCCTGTGCATGATCGGGAGGGCATTTCTCTATGTCGGTAGGCGAAGAGGTCCGCACCACGCAGGTCAAGCCGCAGCAGAGTCTCGGCACCGCGGCCGCGCGGAACCTGGCCACCACCACCAAGTCCGTGCCGCAGATGCAGGAGATCAGCTCCCGCTGGCTGCTGCGGACGCTGCCTTGGGTGGATGTGCAGGGCGGCACGTACCGGGTGAACCGGCGGCTGACGTACGCGGTCGGAGACGGCCGCATCACGTTCGTCAAGACCGGCGACCGCGTCGAGGTCATCCCCGCCGAGCTGGGCGAACTGCCCGTCCTGCGCTCGTACGACGACGAGGAGGCGCTCTCGGAGCTGGCCTCCCGCTGCCGCCAGCGGGAGTACGCCGCGGGCGAGGTCATCGCCTCCTTCGGCAGCCAGGCCGACGAGGTCTACCTGCTGGCGCACGGCAGGGTCGAGAAGATCGGCACCGGCCCCTACGGCGACGACCAGGTCCTCGGGGTCCTGGCCGACGGCGCCTACTTCGGCGACCAGGCGCTGCTCGACGGCGACTCCATCTGGGAGTACACCGCGCGCGCCCACACCGCCAGCACGGTGCTGATCCTGTCCCGCGAGGACTTCGAGCAGGTCGCGGAACGCGCGGACTCCCTGCGCGAGCACCTCCACCAGCAGCGCACCATCCCTCAGCAGCGCACCAACAGGTACGGCGAGAAGGCCGTCGACCTCGCCGCCGGCCACGCCGGCGAGCCGGACATCCCGCACACGTTCGTCGACTACGACGCCCGGCCGCGCGAGTACGAACTGAGCATCGCCCAGACCGTGCTGCGCATCCACACGCGCGTGGCCGACCTGTACAACCAGCCGATGAACCAGACCGAGCAGCAGCTGCGGCTCACGGTCGAGGCGCTGAAGGAGCGCCAGGAGCACGAACTGGTCAACAACCGGGACTTCGGGCTCCTCCACAACTGCGAGTACGACCAGCGGATCCAGCCGCACGACGGCGTGCCCAGCCCGGACGACATGGACGAGCTGCTCAGCAGGCGCCGCGGCACCAAGCTCTTCCTCGCCCACCCGCGCGCGATCGCCGCGTTCGGCCGCGAGCTGAACAGGCGCGGCCTCGTCCCGGAGACGATCGACGTCGGCGGCAACCGGATCCCCACCTGGCGCGGGGTACCGATCTACCCGTGCAACAAGATCCCGGTCACCGAGGCCCGGACCAGCTCGATCATCGCCATGCGTCTCGGCGAAGAGGACCAGGGCGTGATCGGCCTGCGCCAGTCCGGCATCCCCGACGAGATCGAGCCGAGTCTGTCCGTGCGGTTCATGGGCATCAACGAACAAGCCATCATCAAGTACCTGGTCACGGCCTACTACTCGGCCGCCGTGCTGGTACCGGACGCGCTGGGTGTCCTGGAGAACGTCGAGATCGGCCGCTGGCAGTGACCTCTCCCGTCCGGACGCCGTGTCCCCGCCCCCCGGGGCGGGTACGTCCTGGGCGTACGCGCCGGGCGGCAGCGCATCCGCCACCGTTCGCGGACCCTGCGAGGGGGACTCGATGACCGACTTCGTGACGGAGACCAGGCCGCACTCCGAGGAGACGGGCGGAAGGCGGGAGCCCATCGCAAGCCGTGGTGACAGCGAATCCGGAGCGTTCGACGGGCAGGAGGCGACGGCGATCCTGGAGGAGGCCCGGGCGTCGGTCGACCCCGCCCTGCGCACCGCCCTGGACGCCCTGCCCCGCGCACTGCGCCGGATCGCGCTCTACCACTTCGGCTGGGAGCACGCGGACGGCACACCGGCCGCCGGCAACGCCGGCAAGGCGATCCGCCCGGCGCTCGTGCTCACCGCGGCCGACGCCCTCGGCGGCCCGGCGGCCCGGGCGGCGGCCGTACCGGCCGCCGCGGCGGTGGAACTGATCCACAACTTCACCCTGCTCCACGACGACGTCATGGACCGTGACACCACACGGCGTCACCGCCCCACCGCCTGGACCGTGTTCGGCGACGCCGACGCGATCCTCGCCGGGGACGCGCTCCAGGCACTGGCCCTCGGACGGCTGGCCGAGGACCCGCACCCGGCGTCCGCGGCGGCCGTCGCCCGCCTCGCCGCCTGCGTGGTGGAGCTGTGCGCCGGACAGCAGGCGGACACGGCCATGGAGAAGCGGGCCCCCACCGAGGTCACCCTCGACGAGGTGCTCACCATGGCCGAGGCCAAGACGGGGGCGCTGCTCGGCTGCGCCTGCGCGCTCGGTGCCCTGTACGCCGGGGCGCCCGAGGCGGACGTCGAGGCGCTGGACGCGTTCGGCCGTCAGGCCGGGCTCGCCTTCCAGTTCATCGACGACGTGATCGGCCTGTGGGGCGACCCGCGGCGCACCGGCAAGCCGGCGGGGGCGGATCTCGCGGCCCGCAAGAAGTCCCTGCCGGTGGTCGCCGCGCTCGCCTCCGGCACCCCGGCCGCCGAGGAACTGGCCGAGCTGTACGCGGCCCCCTACGACCAGGGGGACCTGGAACGGACCACGCGCGCCGTCGAGCGGGCCGGCGGGCGCGCCTGGGCACTGGAGCAGGCGGCCGACCGGATGGCCCGGGCCATGTCCGAACTGGCCCGGGCGGTCCCGGAGCCCGAGTCGGCGGGCGGTCTGCTGTCCCTGGCGGAGTTCGTGACGCGGCGCACCACATGACGGCGCCGCCCCGCTGACCCGGGGCCCGGGATCCGCGCGGCTCCTGACCCCGCACGGCGACCGGGACCCCGGCCCGCGGGTCCCGCACACCACCTCACGGTGTCGCGGGACCCGCCTCGGCGCGTCCGGGGCCGGACCGGCGGTCCCCGGCCCCTCCGTCCCCTCCCGCGTGCCGGCCCGCCCGGCCGAGCCAGCCTCCTCGCCCGTGCCGACGCACGACAGCGGTGACCGGCCTACCCTGGTGGCATGGACAGGGAACATCAGGTCTGTCCCAGCTGCGGGCAGTCCGTGGACACCGTCGTCCGGCGCCACAAGACACTGGGCGCCTGGGTCCCGCGCTGGGGCGCGGGCCGCTGCCACAACCCCGACTGCGAGGCGTACGTCGAGCCGGGTGCCGAGCTGCACGGCCACCAGGAGCGGCACGGCCGTCCGGAGGGCCACGGCCGCGCCGGGCACACCGGCGGACCCGGTGGTGCCGAGCGGGAGCCCGCCGAAGGCCCGGATTCGGCGGATTCGGGCGCCTCGGCCGACCGCACCGACCCGGACGAGGACGCCGGAATCCCTCCCGCCCCGATCTCCTGACGCGTGTCCGAGGGGCCATCGTGGTTTCATGGCCGGACAGCGGGGAGGGGTGGACATGACAGAGGCAGGTGGGCGCCGCCGCCGCTTATGGCGGTGGGCCGTGGTCGTCTGGGCGGTGACGGCGGCCGTCGGAGGAGGCCTGACCCTCTGGCTCCAGGACGCCTCCGCACCGACGGGACCGAGCGGCCGGCAGAGGGACGACGTACTCACGCCGCTCCTGGGGAGCGAGGTGACCGACAGCCCGTGCCGGCCGTACGGGTCGGTCCCGCCGGACACGGTGGTCCTGTGCGCCTTCGCGGAGAAGCGCTAGCGGAGAGCGCTAGGCGTCGGCCGTCGTCCGCGGCGGTCCGCCCGTCTGCGGGTCCCGCCCGGTCAGGCAGTACAGGCCGCCCGCCGGGTCGCGCATCACCGTCCAGTGGGCGTGGGAGGCGACGAGGACGGCACCGAGCCGTTCGTGCCGGGCGCGGACCGCGTCGATGTCCGGGCCGCAGGCCAGGTCGAGGTGGGCGGACAGGGGGCGTTCGTCGTCCAGCCGCTGGAGGAGGAGACGGACCGGCAGTCCGGCGGGCGGCGCGATCGAGTGGAACTCCGGCAGGGAACCCGGCCGGGACGTCCAGTCCGGCAACAGGGCGCGCCAGAAGGCGACTTCGTCGGCGTACACGGACGGCGGGACGTCCAGGCACACCTGGTCCAGACGGCTGCCGGACACCACGGGCGGCCGTACGGACTCGCCGTGCCAGGGGACCGCGCAGAACAACTGACCGGCGGGAGAGCGCAGGACGGTCCAGCCGTCGTGCGGGGCGACCGCCTCGGCACCGAGGGCCAGCGCGGCACCGACGAGGCCGGGCACGTCCTCGACACAGAGGTCCAGATGCGCTCCACCCCCGCCCCCGGCGACCCGCTGCACCTTCACGCACCCGTCCGCGCCCTCCGGCAGCAGCGTGGCGAACTCGCCCCGCTCGCCCCGCGGTTCGGACAGGCGCGTGGCCGTGACGGCGGTCCAGAACACACAGGCCCGCTCGAAGTGCTCGGCGGGCCGGTCGACGAAGGCGTAGGCCCACCGGACGGGGATGCTCATGGGGGTGATGGTAGGCGTCGGAAGCCGCGACACGGCCGGCCTCACCTACGTCATGCCGAAGGGGCCCGGTCCTGACGCCGACCGGGCCCCTTCGTGATGTCCCTCCGCCCGCGGTGGTGCACCGACCGCCGGCCGTGGAACGGCCTGAGGGTGTCAGGCCTTCTTGGTCTCCCAGAAGATCTTGTCGATCTCCGCGATCAGCTCCAGGGCCTTCTCGCCGGTCTTCGGGTCCGTCGAGGCCTTGGCGGCCGACAGGGCCTTCAGGGTGTCGTTGACCAGCTGGTGCAGCTGCGGGTACTTCTCGAAGTGCGGGGGCTTGAAGTAGTCGCTCCACAGCACGGAGACGTGGTGCTTCGCGAGCTCGGCGCGCTGCTCCTTGATGACAGTGGCGCGAGCCTGGAAGTGCGGGTCGTCGTTGGCGGCCATCTTCTCCTGCACGGCCTTCACCGACTCCGCCTCGATGCGGGCCTGGGCCGGGTCGTACACGCCGCAGGGCAGGTCGCAGTGCGCGCTGACCGTGACCTTGGGGGCAAACAGGCGGGAAAGCATGGAGCATTCCTTCCTCGTGATCGTCTTCTCAGGTGGGACATTACTCCCTGCGAGACGGGTTTTCGCGAGTGCCCCCATGGGCTTAGGACAAAAGTCCGGGGTCAGACTGAGACTGGTGGAGGATGGGAGCAGGGGAGGTGTCGGCGATGCCGGAGCCGTCGCAGGAGACCGGGCGGGGGAGGGCGGCCGCGCCCTTCGGGCTGGCCGAGGTGACCGGCCCGTCCATGGTGCCCACGCTGCACCACGGGGACCAGCTGGTGGTGCGGTACGGCGCCCGGGTCAGGCCCGGGAACGTCGTCGTGCTGCGGCACCCCTTCCAGCAGGACCTGCTGGTCGTCAAGCGGGCCGCCGAGCGCCGCGACGGCGGCTGGTGGGTGCTCGGGGACAACGCGTACGCGGGGGGTGACAGCACCGACTACGGGACCGTGCCCGACGAGCTGATCCTCGGCACGGTGCGGTTCCGCTACCGGCCGCTGAAGCGGGATCAGCGCTCGCCGCTCGCGGTGCTGCGCTGGGCGCTGTCGGCGGCCAGGCCGGTACTGGCCGACCGGTCGGCCTCCAGGCGTTTGCGGGCGCGGTAGGCGGCCACGTTGGCGCGGGTGGCGCAGCGGTCGGAGCAGTAGCGCCGGGAGCGGTTCGTGGAGGTGTCGAGGTAGGCGTGGCGGCAGGGCGCGGCCTGGCACAGGCCGAGGCGGTCCACGCCGTACTCCGTCAGGTGGAACGCCAGGCCCATCGCGGCGATGGCCGCGTACCCGGCGGTCGCGTTCGACGGGTGGTCGGCGAGGTGCATGTGCCACAGCGGGCGGCCGTCGTCGTCGCGGACGTCGTGCCCGGAGATCTGCGGGCTCACCGGGAACTCCAGCAGCAGGGAGTTCAGCAGGTCCACGGCGAGGGTCTCGTCGCCGCCGTCGGCCGCCTCGAAGACCGCGCGCAGCCGGGTCCGTACCGAGCGGAAGCGGGTGACGTCCGCGTCGGTGGCGCGGCGGGCCGCCGACTGGTTCGCGCCGAAGAGGTCGCGGACGGCCTCGACCGAGGTCAGCGAGTCGTTGCCCCGGGCCGGTTCCTCGCTGTTGACGAGGCGCACGGCGTAATCCGAGTAATAGGCCAGTTCCACTTGTAGTCCTTACGGAAGCGCTCTATGGTCGGGAGGCGGACGGAGTAACGGCCGGTCGTGTATCCAGGGTATTACGCGACCGAGGGGACGGAGGGGCGCGATGACGGACGGGCAGGCCATCACGACCGGTACCGACTGGGCGGCCTGGCAGGAGAGCTGGGACCGGCAGCAGGAGTGGTACATGCCCGACCGGGAGGACCGCTTCCGGATCATGCTCGACATGGTCGAGGCGCTCGTCGGCACCGCGCCCCGCGTCCTGGACCTCGCCTGCGGCACCGGCACCATCACCGCCCGGCTGCTCGCCCGCCTCCCCGGCGCCACCAGCACCGGCGTGGACCTCGACCCGGCCCTCCTCGCCATCGCCGAGGGCACCTTTGCGGGGGACGACCGCGTCACCCTGGTGACCGCCGACCTCAAGGACCCGCACTGGCCGGCGGCACTGCCGTACGACTCCTACGACGCCGTCCTCACCGCCACGGCCCTGCACTGGCTGCACAGCGAACCCCTCGCGGCCCTCTACGGTCAGGTCGCGGAACTCGTCCGCGACGGCGGTGTCTTCATGAACGCGGACCACATGATCGACGAGTCCACGCCCCGGATCAACGCGGCCGAGCGCGCCCGGCGCCACGCCCGCATGGATCAGGCCAAGGCGGCCGGCGCCGTCGACTGGGCCGAGTGGTGGCAGCTCGCCGCCGCCGACCCCGTCCTCGCCGGGCCCACCGCCCGCCGCTTCGCGATCTACGGCGAGCACGCCGACGGCGAGATGCCCTCGCCCGCCTGGCACGCGCGCGTGCTGCGCGAGAAGGGGTTCGCCGAGGCCCGCCCGGTGTGGGCCTCGCCGTCGGACACACTGCTCCTCGCCCTCAAGTAGGACCCGCCGCGCGCCCCGGGCCTCGCGCGGCGACCGGGGGCGGACAGGCGGGCGGCCACACGAAAGCGGCCACACGAAAGGGGCGGTACGGGAGTCCCCCCGTACCGCCCCGTGGTGTCGGACCTCGGTCCGTTACAGCACCTTGGACAGGAAGGCCTGCGTCCGCTCGTGCTGCGGGTCCGTCAGGACATCGCGCGGGTTGCCGGACTCGACCACCACACCGCCGTCCATGAAGACCAGGCTGTCGCCGACCTCGCGGGCGAAGCCCATCTCGTGGGTGACGACGACCATCGTCATACCGGACTCGGCCAGGTCGCGCATGACGTCGAGGACGTCGCCGACCAGCTCCGGGTCGAGGGCCGAGGTCGGCTCGTCGAACAGCATCAGCTTCGGGTCCATGGCCAGGGCCCGGGCGATGGCCACGCGCTGCTGCTGGCCGCCGGAGAGCTGCGAGGGGTAGTTCTGCGACCGGTCGGCCAGGCCGACCCGGTCCAGCAGCTGCAGGGCGCGCTCCCTGGCCTCGGCCCGGCTCACGCCCTTGACCTGGACCGGGGCCTCCATGACGTTCTCCACCGCCGTCATGTGCGGGAACAGGTTGAACCGCTGGAACACCATGCCGATGTCCCGGCGCTGGAGCGCGACCTCGCTGTCCTTGAGCTCGTACAGCTTGTCGCCCTTCTGGCGGTAGCCGACCAGATGGCCGTCGACCCAGAGCCGGCCCGCGTTGATCTTCTCCAGGTGGTTGATGCACCTCAGGAAGGTGCTCTTGCCGGAGCCCGAGGGGCCGATGAGGCAGAACACCTCGCCGGAGCGCACCTCCAGGTCGATGCCCTTGAGCACCTCGATCGCGCCGAAGGACTTGTGGACGCCCTCGGCCTTCACCATGGCGGTCATGCCGCACCAGCCCTTCCGCTCGTCAGCGACGTCAGGTTCGCCTTGACCTTCTGCCACGGGGTCGGCGGCAGACTGCGGGACGAACCACGCGCGTAGCGGCGCTCCAGGTAGTACTGGAAGACGCTGAACACGCTGGTCATGACCAGATACCAGAGAGACGCCACGAAGAGCATCTCCATCACCGCGTACGAGGTGGAGCCGATCGTCGAGGTGGCCCGCAGCAACTCGTTGTACGTCACCGCGTACACCAGCGACGAGGTCTTCAGCATGTTGATGAACTCGTTGCCCGTCGGCGGCACGATCACCCGCATCGCCTGCGGGATGACGATCCGCCGCAGCGTCTTGCCGTGGCTCATGCCGAGCGCGTGCGCGGCCTCCGTCTGGCCCTCGTCGACGGCCATCAGGCCGGCGCGGCAGATCTCCGCCATGTACGCGGCCTCGTTCAGGCCGAGGCCCAGCAGGGCGCACATGAACGGCGTCATGACGTCCGTCATCTCGTCCTTGTAGAGCGGACCGAGATTCAGCAGGGGGAAGATCAGCGCCAGGTTGAACCACAGCAGGAGCTGGACGTAGACCGGGGTCCCGCGGAAGAACCAGATGTAGACCCAGGCCACCCAGCTCGTCACCGGGTTCTTGGAGAGCCGCATCACGGCCAGCACGATGCCGAGGACCACGCCGAGCACCATCGCGAGGACGCTGATCAGCAGGGTGCGGCCGGCACCGGCCAGGACCGTGGTGTCGAACAGCTTGTCGCCGACCGCGGCCCACTGGATCTTCTCGGCCGTGGCGAAGGCGTTGACCAGCAGGGCCACCAGCGCCAGGACCACGACGGCGCTCACATAGCGGCCGTAGTGGCGGACCGGAATGGCCTTGATCGCCTCGGGCGGAACGGTTCCGCTCTCCTTGGTGACGCCGGCCGTCGGCTGCGCGCCCGCCGGTGTCTTGTCGAACTTGTCAGTCACGGTGACTGCCCTTCAGTGCTGCTCGGACGGTCACTTGCCGCCGTTGATCGCGGCCTTGTCGATGGCGCCGCTCTCGGCGCCCCACTTCTCCAGCACCTCCTGGTACGTGCCGTCCTCGATGATCGCGTTGACGGCCGCCTCCAGCGCGGAGGTGAGCTGCTTGTTGTCCTTGTCCACGGCGATGCCGAACGGACCGGCGTCGACCTGCTCGCCGACGACCTCGAAGGCCTTGCCGCCGTCGGCCTTGCGGGCCAGGTCGACCGCGACCGGGTAGTCGTTGACGCCGGCGACGGCGCCGCCCGACTTCACCCGGGTCTGGGCCTCGGTGTCGTTCTCGAACGACTCGATCGTGATCTTCTTCTTGCCGCCGTCGGTACAGGCCTTCGACTGCTTCTGCAGTGCCTCCTCGTACGTCGTGCCGCGCTGCACGGCGGCCGTCTGGCCGCAGAGGTCCTCGATCGAGCCGATGTTCTTCGGGTTGCCCTTCTGCACGTACACGGCGGTGCCGGCCGAGAAGTAGTCGACGAAGTCGACACCCGGGCCGAGCTTCTTGCCGCTGTCGTCCAGGCCCTGCTGGCGCGCCTTGTTGTCCGTGATGGACGACATCGCGATGTCGTAGCGGCCGGAATTGAGGGAGGTGATCAGGCCGTCGAAGGAACCGGAGGTGAACTTGAACTCCACGCCCAGCTTCTCGCCCAGCGCGGCGGCGATGTCGGGGTCGACACCGACGATCTTGCCGCTCTCCTGGTACTCCATGGGGGCGTACTCGGCGTTGGTGCCGACCTGGATGACGCCCGCCTTCTGGATGTCGGCGGGCAGCTTCGAGAACAGCGGTGCCGCGTTCCCGCTGGTCGACGTCTCGGAGGAGCTCCCGCCATCGGTCTGGTCACCGCAGCCGGTGAGCAGCAGGGCGCCCGCGACCGCGAGGGAACCGACCGCGGCTAGCCGGGTGTGCGCGGCGGTGGAACGGCGGATGGAGCGTGCGGTCATGGTCAGTGCCTCCGGCGGGTGGATGGAGATGCCGATGGGTCGACGAGAACACACACCTTTGGGTGTCGCGACCTCGTGCGATTACGGCATCTTGCCATTCGGACGGCGCCGTTCAGGGGGCCGCCCATGTCAAAATCGGATAACGGGCGCCCCTCGAACCGCACCAGTCCGGTACAACACGACCGGGTCGGACCGCACCTTCTGCGGGAATCCATCCGTCCGGCCGCAAGATCTTCGGCATATCCCGCCAGGTGGTCGGACGTGGTGTGGCGTGTGAGTCATTCGGTGCCTGTGTCAAGGGCTCGGCCGGGAAATCCTCCTCCCCGCAATCATGAGTCATGTCACTGGCATATGACAGCGCGAGAGGGCTGTGGGGGTCCTGCAAGAACCGGCATGTGACCTTGCACGGATTGGACTCGTCGTCGGTGCTGTCCGTCCGGTAAGAAGGTTCTTTACACCCCTCATCCGGGGCCCAGGGCGCGTGTGCGGCGCGCCCGACGCGCAGGCGCCCGTACGTGTCACCACCGCTGGGTCCTGCGCGGTGCCCGCCCACTTCTCAACCAGGAGTGGCCACCCTCAACCATGAACACCTAAGGGGTAAGACACAGTGGCAGCGGAGATCGTCAATCCTCGCAGCGAGAGTGAAACCGACCATACGGGCCAGGAGGGCGGTGCGGAGCCCCTCGACTCGTTCGACCCGGCGTTCGCGTTGCACCGCGGCGGAAAGATGGCCGTGCAGGCCACCGTCCCGGTCCGTGACAAGGACGACCTGTCCCTCGCCTACACGCCCGGCGTCGCGCGCGTGTGCACCGCGATCGCGGAACAGCCGGAGCTGGTGAACGACTACACCTGGAAGTCGTCCGTCGTCGCCGTCGTCACCGACGGCACGGCGGTCCTCGGGCTCGGTGACATCGGGCCGGAGGCGTCCCTGCCGGTGATGGAGGGCAAAGCGATCCTGTTCAAGCAGTTCGGCGGCGTCGACGCGGTCCCGATCGCGCTGGCCTGCACGGACGTGGACGAGATCGTCGAGACCGTGGTGCGCCTCGCGCCCTCGTTCGGCGGAGTGAACCTGGAGGACATCTCGGCGCCGCGGTGCTTCGAGATCGAGCGCCGGCTCCAGGAGCGGCTCGACATCCCGGTCTTCCACGACGACCAGCACGGCACGGCGGTCGTCACGCTGGCGGCACTGCGCAACGCGGCGCGGCTGAGCGGGCGGACCATCGCGGACCTGCGGGCCGTCATCTCGGGCGCCGGCGCGGCCGGTGTCGCCATCGCGAAGATGCTGGTCGAGGCCGGCATCGGGGACGTCGCGGTCACCGACCGCAAGGGCATCGTCTCCGCGGACCGGGAGGACCTGACCGACGTCAAGCGCCAGCTGGCCGGGTTCACCAACAAGGCCGGGCTGACCGGGTCGCTGGAGAACGCGCTGGCCGGCGCGGACGTCTTCATCGGCGTCTCCGGCGGTACGGTCCCGGAGGAGGCGGTGGCCTCGATGGCGAAGGGCGCGTTCGTCTTCGCCATGGCCAACCCGAACCCCGAGGTGCACCCCGACGTCGCCCACAAGTACGCGGCGGTCGTCGCGACCGGGCGCTCGGACTTCCCCAATCAGATCAACAACGTGCTGGCGTTCCCGGGCATCTTCGCCGGCGCGCTGCAGGTGCGGGCGTCCCGGATCACCGAGGGCATGAAGATCGCGGCAGCGGAGGCGCTGGCGGGTGTCGTCGGTGACGACCTCGCCGCGGACTACGTCATTCCGTCGCCCTTCGACGAGCGGGTGGCGCCGGCGGTCACGGCGGCCGTCGCCGCGGCGGCTCGTGCCGAGGGGGTCGCGCGTCGCTGACGCGGATCCGTGAACGGCCCCGCCCGTGTCCGGGCGGGGCCGTTCCCCTGTTCAGGCCCGCCGCCCGTCCGGGTGGCGCCGGGCGGGGGTGCGGCCGGCGCGGGAGGGCAAGAGGGCATTGCTCACAGCGCCGCCCGGTTTCCGTCGGGGTGCGGGGAACCTATCGTCGTGTGCATGTTCGCCGTCTACGCCGCTCGAATCGACCGTGACCAGCCGCTGAACGGCCTGGAGTCGGGGGAGCGTCCGGCTCCCGTGGGCCGGCCCGGCTGGAGTGCCGTCCGGGTCCGTGCCGCCTCCCTCAACCACCATGACCTCTGGTCCCTGCGGGGCGTGGGCCTCGCCGAGGACAAGCTGCCGATGATCCTCGGCTGTGACGCCGCGGGTGTCGACGAGGACGGCAACGAGGTCGTCCTGCACTCCGTGATCGGGCAGAGCGGGTACGGGGTCGGCCCCGACGAACCCCGCTCCATCCTCACCGAGCGCTACCAGGGCACCTTCGCCGAGCAGGTCGCCGTGCCGACCTGGAACATCCTGCCCAAGCCCAAGGAGCTCTCCTTCGAGGAGGCCGCCTGCCTGCCCACCGCCTGGCTGACGGCCTACCGCATGCTCTTCACCAACGCCGGGGTCCGCCCGGGCGACTCGGTCCTCGTCCAGGGCGCCGGGGGCGGTGTCGCCACGGCCGCGATCGTCCTCGGCCGGGCCGCCGGGCTGCGGGTCTTCGCTACCAGCCGGGACGAGGCCAAGCGGAAGCGGGCTCTGGAGCTCGGCGCCGTCGAGGCGGTCGAGCCGGGGGCGCGGCTGCCGCAGCGGGTGGACGCGGTGATCGAGACCGTCGGGGCCGCCACCTGGTCCCACTCCGTGAAGTCCCTGCGGCCCGGCGGCACGCTCGTCATCTCCGGTGCCACCAGCGGTGACCGGCCCTCCCACGCGGAGCTGACCCGCATCTTCTTCCTCGAGCTGAAGGTCGTCGGCTCCACGATGGGCACCAAGGACGAGCTGGAGGACCTGCTCGCCTTCTGCGCCGCCACGGGCGTCCGGCCCGTCATCGACGAGGTGCTTCCCCTCGACCGCGCCCGTGAGGGCTTCGAACGGCTCGCGTCCGGCGAGCAGTTCGGCAAGATCGTGCTCACCTCCGGCTGAGGAGGCGGCATCCGGGCGAAGCCGTCGCCGACGGGTGCTCATCGGGCGGGTACGGGCCACCGGGCCCGCCCGATGAGCACCCGCCGCGCACCCCCACACCTCCCTCACCAGGGTGCTGTACGGCGGGGGAGAGGCGCAGGCGGGCGCTCACGTCGTGGGTGCCCGCAGGATCACCCCGATGTGAGCCGCCGCCGTCGACAGATGCCGGCGGGCGTCGCGGAGTTGGTCCGCCGTGACGCCGTGGTCGCGGGCCGCGTCGCGGATGTCGTCGCGGAAGCGGTCCAGCAGACGGTCCAGGTCGCGGGCCGGGTCGCCGCTGGGGGCCTCGTGGGCCCAGTCCGGCTCGTAGCCGGCGGGGAAGTCCGCCGGTGTCTCCGAGTACGCCGGTCCCCTGGCCGTCGTCCCGTCCGGGCCGGTGCTGCCGCTGCCGCGTCCGAACCCGAAGTCCTTGCCGAACTCCTTCCCGACGTCCTTGCCGAACTCGCCGAACTCCTTGGCCAGCTCGGTGAGCCCCTCCCGGACTCCGGTCGGCCAGTCGCCCCGGGCGAAGTGGTCCTGGACCTGTTCCTGGACGCGTCGCGCTATGCGCTGCACCTCCTCCTGGGCCTGGACACGCGCCCGGTCCTGGGCCTCCTTGGCCTGACGCCGGGCCCGCTGGGCCTCCTCGCGGGCCCGCCGGCTCTCGTCCTTGGCCCGGCGCGCCTGCTCCTTCCACTCCTGCTTGACGCGGCGCATCTCCTCCTTGGCGGCCCGCCACGCCTCCTTGTCGCCGTACTCCCCTGCCTCCCCGAGGTCGCCGGGGGCCGGCCCGGCGCCCTGGCGTGCCTGGGAGGCCGCTGCCCGCATCTCGCGGCGCAGATCGCCCGCGGCGCCGCGTACGTCGGCCCGGATCTCCGCGGCGAGCTCCGCGACCGACTCGCGGATCTCCAGCTCCAGGTCGGCCAGTTCGCCGCTGCGGTCGGCCAGCTCGGCCCGGCCGGCGTCCGTGATGGCGTACACCTTGCGGCCGCCCTCGGTGGTGTGGGTGACCAGGCCCTCGGCCTCCAGCTTGGCCAGGCGGGGGTAGACCGTGCCCGCCGACGGCGCGTAGAGCCCCTGGAAGCGCTCCTCCAGGAGACGGATCACCTCGTAGCCGTGGCGCGGAGCCTCGTCCAGGAGCTTCAGCAGGTAGAGGCGGAGGCGGCCGTGGGCGAAGACGGGGGGCATGTCAGAGCACCTTCTTGTCGGTCGTGCTGTCGGCCGGGCCGTCGGAGGAGGTCGCGTCGGCCGGGCCGCCTGAGGCATTGTCCCCCGGGGCGGCGGGTGTCGGAGCGGCCGCCTCCGGCTCCCAGGGCTCGTCCTCCGTCTGCGGGCGGCGCAGCAGGGCGATCGAGCCGGAGACCGTCGTCGCCTTCAGGCTGCCGTTGCCCGCGCCGAGCCGGCCGGTGATGCGTTTGGCCCCCCAGCGCCCGTTGACCCGCAGGTCCTCGAAGGCGTTGGAGACGGCGCCGCTCGCCGTGTGGGCCTCCACCTCGGCGTCCGCCGGGTGGGGCAGCCGGATGGCGATCTCACCGGAGACGCTGGCCAGGCTGACGGTGGTGGGGCGGCTCGCCGGATCGAGGTCGACGATCATCGATCCGCTCACCGAGTCGGCCTTCACGGAGGAGCCGGCCTCGACCACCGTCAGGTCCCCGGACACCGAGTGGAAGCGGAGGTCGCCGGTGAGGGCCTGGGCCTCCACGTTCCCCGAGACCGTGTCGGCGCGTACCGGGCCCGTGAGCCTCACCAGGGTCGTGTCCCCGGAGACTCCCTTCACCTCGGCGTGCCCGTCGATGCCGGAGACGACCGCCCCTGCGCTCACCGCGCCCACCTCGACACGGGTGTGCGCGGGCACGGCCAGGGAGACGACGGTGCTGCGCCGCCAGCCCCTGCGGTCGAGCCATGTGAGGAAGCCCTTCCAGGGCAGGTCCTCGTAGGCCACGGTCAGTATCCCGTCGCGGTGGGTCACCACCAGAGGTGGTCCCTCGATGTGCGAGACCTCCAGGCGGGCGGGGCCCTCGTCGGTCCCCACCACGTTCACCGTGCCGTCGACGACGCGGACGTGCAGTTCGCGCACCGGCTCGTCGAATGAGAGCTTGCCGGGCTCGGCGACGGACCACTCGGACATGGCTGACCTCCTCGACGGCGCGACGCGCCATATCGCGTTCCCTAACAATCACGATATATCGCGGTGCGGGGAAGTCAAGACACCCGATGCGGTGAACGGGGCCGTCGGGCCGCACGGACCAGCAGGCGGGCGGCACGGACCAGCCGTCGGGCGGCACGGACCAGCCGTCAGGCGGCACGGACCAGCCGTCAGGCCGCACGGACCGACGGACACCGCACCGCCGCGCAGACGCACAGACGCCGAAGGGCGCCCCGAAGGGCGCCCACACGTACGGCGAGAGGGGCCGACGGACCGCCGCCGGCCGCCCGGCGGCGGCTACTCGTCGTCCTCGTCGTCCAGCCGGGCCAGCCACGTCGCCAGCCGCTCCACCGGGACCTCGAAGTCCGGGTTCAGATCGACGAACGTCCGCAGCTGCTCGGCGAGCCACTCGAAGGTGATCTCCTCCTCGCCGCGCCGCTTCTCGAGTTCCTCGATGCCTCGGTCGGTGAAGTACACGGGTTGTTCTCCTGGGGGATGGGCCTGGTCCGCGGGTGCTACGACTCCAGGGTATGCGGCACCCCGCTGCCGCAGGCGCACACGGCAGCGGCCCCGCCGCCGTGGAGGCGACGGGGCCGCTGCACGCGCTACCGGTGCTCAGCGGTGTTCAGAGGCTCAGGCCTCGAACACCTCCCGCACCAGCTGCTCCTGCTCCGCCTGGTGCCGCTTGGCCGAGCCGACCGCCGGGGACGAGCCGTGCGGCCGCGAGATGCGGCGCAGGCGCTCGCCGTGCGGCACGTCGGCGCCGACGGCCAGGTCCAGGTGGTCGATCAGGTTCAGGGCGATGAACGGCCAGGCGCCCTGGTTGGCCGGCTCCTCCTGGGCCCACAGGTACTTCTCGGCGTTCGGGTACTTGGCGATCTCCGCCTGGAGCTCCGCACCCGGCAGCGGGTACAGGCGCTCGATGCGGATGATCGCGGTGTCCGTGACGCCGCGCTTCTGACGCTCGGCCTCCAGGTCGTAGTAGACCTTGCCGGCGCAGAAGACGACCTTCTTGACGGCGTTCGGCTCGACCGAGGCGTCGCCGATGACCGGGCGGAACTGGCCGCTCGTGAACTCCTCCGCCTTCGACGCGGCGGCCTTCAGGCGCAGCATCGACTTCGGGGTGAAGACGACCAGCGGCTTGTGGTGCGGGTTGTGCACCTGCCACCGCAGGAGGTGGAAGTAGTTCGACGGCAGGGTCGGCATCGCGACCGTCATGTTGTTCTGGGCGCAGAGCTGGAGGAAACGCTCCGGGCGGGCGGACGAGTGGTCCGGGCCCTGGCCCTCGTAGCCGTGCGGGAGGAGCAGGGTGACGCCGGAGGTCTGGCCCCACTTCTGCTCGGCGGACGAGATGAACTCGTCCACGACCGTCTGCGCGCCGTTGACGAAGTCGCCGAACTGCGCCTCCCACATCACGAGCGCGTCGGGGCGGGCCAGCGAGTAGCCGTACTCGAAGCCCATCGCCGCGTACTCGGAGAGGAGGGAGTTGTAGACGTTCAGCCGCGCCTGCTCCTCGGAGAGGTACATCAGCGGCGTGAACTCCTCGCCGGTCTCCCGGTCGATGATCACCGCGTGGCGCTGGCCGAAGGTGCCGCGCTGGGAGTCCTGGCCGGCCAGGCGGACCGGGACGCCCTCCAGGAGGAGGGAGCCGACGGCGAGGGTCTCGCCCATGCCCCAGTCGATGGTGCCGTCCTCGACCATGGCCGCCCGGCGCTGGAGCTGCGGCAGCAGACGCGGGTGGGCGGTGATGTGGTCGGGGACGTTGACCTGGGACTCGGCGATGCGCTTGACGGTCTCGGCGGAGACCGCGGTGTTCACCGCGACGGGGAAGCCGTCCTGCGGCGCCTCGGAGTCGCCGGACGCCGGCTGCGAGGTGGCCTCACGGACCTCCGTGAAGACCTTCTCCAGCTGCCCCTGGTAGTCCTGGAGCGCCTGCTCGGCCTCTTCCAGGGTGATGTCGCCGCGACCGATGAGGGACTCGGTGTACAGCTTGCGCACCGAGCGCTTCTTGTCGATCAGGTCGTACATCAGCGGCTGGGTGAAGGCCGGGTTGTCCGACTCGTTGTGACCGCGGCGGCGGTAGCAGATGAGGTCGATCACCACGTCCTTGTTGAACGCCTGGCGGAACTCGAAGGCGAGCCGCGCGACGCGGACCACGGCCTCCGGGTCGTCGCCGTTCACGTGGAAGATCGGGGCCTCGATCATGCGGGCCACGTCCGTCGCGTACATGGAGGAACGCGAGGACTCGGGGGCCGCGGTGAAGCCGACCTGGTTGTTGATGACGATGTGGACCGTGCCGCCGGTGCGGTAGCCGCGCAGCTGCGACATGTTCAGGGTCTCGGCCACCACGCCCTGGCCCGCGAAGGCCGCGTCGCCGTGGATCGCCACCGGCAGGACGGTGAAGTCCGTGCCGCCCTTGTTGATGATGTCCTGCTTGGCGCGCGCGACGCCCTCCAGGACCGGGTCCACGGCCTCCAGGTGCGAGGGGTTCGCGACCAGGGAGACCTTGATCTGCTCGCCGTCCAGGCCGGTGAAGGTGCCGTCGGCGCCCAGGTGGTACTTCACGTCGCCGGAGCCGTGCATCGACTTCGGGTCGAGGTTGCCCTCGAACTCGCGGAAGATCTGCGCGTACGACTTGCCGACGATGTTGGCGAGGACGTTCAGGCGGCCGCGGTGGGCCATGCCGATGACGACCTCGTCCAGGCGGGACTCGGCCGCCGAGTCGATGACCGCGTCGAGCAGCGGGATGACGGACTCGCCGCCCTCCAGCGAGAAGCGCTTCTGGCCGACGTACTTGGTCTGGAGGAAGGTCTCGAAGGCCTCCGCCGCGTTCAGCCGGCGCAGGATGCGCAGCTGCTCCTCGCGCTCCGGCTTGCTGTGCGGGCGCTCGATGCGGTCCTGGATCCACTTGCGCTGCTTGGGGTCCTGGATGTGCATGAACTCGATGCCGGTGGTGCGGCAGTACGAGTCGCGCAGCACGCCGAGGATGTCGCGCAGCTTCATCAGGGACTTGCCGGCGAAACCGCCGACCGCGAACTCGCGCTCCAGGTCCCACAGGGTGAGCCCGTGCTCGGTGATGTCCAGGTCGGGGTGCTTGCGCTGCTGGTACTCCAGCGGGTCGGTGTCGGCCATGACGTGGCCGCGGACCCGGTAGGAGTGGATCAGCTCGAAGACGCGGGCGGCCTTGGTGACGTCGTCGTCGTGGCTGGCGTCGATGTCCTTGAGCCAGCGGACCGGCTCGTAGGGGATCCGCAGGGCCTCGAAGATGTCGTCGTAGAAGCCGTTCTCGCCCAGCAGCAGGTTCGCCACCGCGCGCAGGAACTCGCCCGACGCGGCGCCCTGGATGACCCGGTGGTCGTAGGTCGACGTGAGCGTCATGACCTTCGAGATGCCGAGCTTGTTCAGGGTGTCCTGGGAGGTGCCCTGGAACTCCGCCGGGTAGTCCATGGAGCCGACACCCATGATCACCGACTGGCCGGGCATCAGGCGCGGGACGGAGTGGACGGTGCCGAGGCCGCCGGGGTTGGTCAGGGAGACCGTGACGCCGGTGAAGTCGTCCATCGTCAGCTTGTTGTCGCGGGCGCGACGGACGATGTCCTCGTAGGCCTGCCAGAACTCGAAGAAGTTCAGCGTCTCGGCCTTCTTGATGGCGGCCACGACGAGCTGGCGGTCGCCGTTGGGCTTCACCAGGTCGATGGCCAGGCCGAGGTTGACGTGCGGCGGCTTGACGAGGGTCGGCTTGCCGTCCTTCTCGCCGAACGACCAGTTCATCGACGGCATGGCCTTGATGGCCTGCACCATCGCGAAGCCGATCAGGTGCGTGAAGGAGATCTTCCCGCCCCGGGCGCGCTTCAGGTGGTTGTTGATGACGATGCGGTTGTCGAACAGCAGCTTCACCGGGACCGCGCGCACGGACGTGGCCGTGGGCAGCTCCAGGGAGGCGTTCATGTTCTTGGCGACCGCGGCGGAGGGGCCGCGCAGCGTCACGAACTCGGGGCCCTCGGGTGCCGCGGTGGCCGGCGCGGCCTTGGCGGCCGGCTTGGCCGCGGGCGCGGCGGGCTTCGCGGGCGCCGGAGCGGCGGCCGCGGGCTTCGGGGCGGCGGGCGCGGCCTGGGCCGGAGCGGCCGGAGCGGCCGGAGC